>NZ_BAAABH010000027.1:0-49502 GCF_054767855.1 Clostridium sp. CTA-19
AAGTTGACTCTTAAAATTATCCATTCCAAAACTTGTATACCTAAAATAGTGAGACATGTTCCGAATCACCTAGAATTCAATGCTGAATCTTGTATGAAAATATTTTAAAGTTATTGAATAAGTTTAAATTGGAGCTTGTTTCCCTATATAGGGTTCCAAGTTGACTTTTAAAATTATCCATTCCAAAACTTGTATACCTAAAATAGTGAGACATGCTCAGAATCACTTAGAATTTAACACTGCATCTTGTATAAAAATATTTTAAGGTTATTGAATAAAGTTAAGTTGGAGCTTGTTTCCCTATAGAACAAGCAAGTATTATTATAATATTAAACACATTAAATATAGTGTTTTAAACATAAAATTTAATTTTAGGGTTATTTGTATGGGAATGCAAAATATATTTAATTAAAAAATTTTATAAAAATAAATGTTATGCTTGGCTTACTTGAATAAATTTTGTTAAAATGAAAAATTGGTATATGCTATAAAGGCTATATGTATGCATATATAAAATAAAACTAGTTGCTAGGGTTAAAAGACGTTAAAAAATATTTTCCTTTGAAAGAATGGCATATAGAGGCTTATTATATATGATAAAATATATAATGTGTTTCAAAAGAAAAAGTGCTTAAATTTATTAAAATTTAAGCACTTTTTATTATATTCTATATTAAGTAGGGTTCTTAGGTGGATCCACTGGTGGATTTACTGGTGGATCCACTGGATCTACAGGTGGGTCTACTGGATCTACTGGTGGATCTACAGGATCCACTGGTGGTTTTGTTTCGCCACCACCCTCACCAGGGTTCGTATTTCCATTACCATTATTATTTCCATTATTGTTACCATTATTGTTTCCTGGATTATTTGTTTCAGGTTTATTTTCCTTATCCTTGTCTTTATCTTTATCCTTATCCTTGTCTTTATCTTTATCTTTATCTTTAGTTTTGTCAGTTTCTTTTTCTGTATCAGGTTTAGGTGTTTCATCTGGTATGATATTTAAATCTGGACCAGAAAGTGTACTTCCATCAAAATCTTTTAAAGGTAATCCAAAATGTATCTCATCCATATAATCTTTCCAAATGGATTTTGATACTTCTCCACCTTTATATATAGTTTGAGGAATATCAGCTCCAACATAAACAACAGTAGTGTAATAAGGAGTATAACCACAAAACCAAGCATCTTTATCATCATCTGTAGTTCCTGTTTTACCAGCTGATGGCATACCATTTTTTAAAGCTGCTCCATAACCTGTACCGTGAGGTTTAGATATAACACCTTTCAATATACTGGTCATTTCTTTGGTAGCATCTTCTGAATATATCTCTATTTTTGCATGAGAATTTTTGTATAAAACTTCATTTTCATAGTTTTCTATTTTTTCTAGACATGTAGTTTCTATATATTGACCATTTCTAGCTAGTGTTGAGTATGCTCCAGCCATTTCTACAGCAGTTGTACCTTTAGTAAAACCTCCTATAGAAACTATAGGTGTTGTATCTGACGGCATTATATACTTAAATTTCATATTGTGAAGATAAGATAATGCTGTATCTACACCTATTTCATTAACTAGATTAAAAGGTATAGTATTTATGGAAATTTCAGTTGCATATCTAAGATTTACATATCCTTTATAGCCACTATACCAGTTAGCAGGACCATTAGATATTGCTTTATCTTCTAAAGTGCTATTAGCAGTATATCCACGTTCAAAAGCAGGAGTGTATGCCACAAGTGGTTTGATTGCAGAGCCGGGCTGTCTAGGAGCTAAGTAAGCTCTATTAAATGTATTATCAACTCCATCCTGACTTCTACCACCTACAATTGCAACTACATTTCCAGTTGTATTATCTATTGTAACAGCAGATCCTTGCATTGAATAAAGTCCTGTATCGGGATCAATGCCATAATAACCAGATAAGTTATTATCTAAACTATTTTGTAATAGTTCTTGTTTTCCAGGGTCTAATGAAGTGTAAATTTTATATCCACCTTTTCTTATTGAAGCATTAAGCTCCATATATAACTTATCATAATTATCAAAATAAGATGTTCTATCATTATCATCCTTAAAACTTGTCCTAAATTTAAAACCTGATTTAGCCATAAGTTGTTCGATAGTACAATTTAGTGCATAAGTTATCGTATAACCCTCTGGTTCATAATTCTCATGTTCTTTAACATTAAGATTAATCTCTTCGGATTTAGCACTATCATGTTCGTCTTGATTAATTGTTTTTGCTTTTAACATTTTATCAAGTATAAGGTTTCTTCTCTCAAGAGTGTTTTCTATATTTGATAAAGGATCAAACATAGTAGGGTTATTAGGTATAGCTGCTAAAAAGCAAAGTTCACTTAAATCTAAATCTTTAGATGGTTTGTTAAAATAATAATTAGATGCGGATTCGATACCATAATTCCCATTACCAAAATATATATTATTGATATAGAACTCAATAATTTGTTCTTTGCTATATTTTTCTTCAAGTTTACGAGAAATTATTATCTCTTGAAACTTTCTTTTAAAAGTTTGCTCGTGAGAGAGAACTGTAGTTTTAACAAGTTGTTGAGTTATAGTAGATCCACCTTGTGTTATTTCTCCTTTATTTTTTACGAGTTCTAATCCAGCACGAAATAATGCTTTAAAGTCAACACCATTATGTTTCCAAAATCTAGGATCTTCTATAGAAATAAAGGCATTAACAATATTTGGCTGTATGTTTTTGTAATCTAAATATGAGTAATCATATTGAGCTAATTCTCGGATTACTTGTCCGTCTTTATCATAAATTACCGTAGGCATTTTGCTTAAAAATGTTTGATATGATACAGAGTTAGCTTTTTCTACAGAATCATTATAAAAGTTTTTTAGATTTTTATAATTAAAAGCTAAAACAAGCATTCCTACAAGAGTAATAACTAATAAAAATATAAAAAAACCCTTTAAAATCCCCTTGCTTTTGGATTTTTTGCGACGAGTTTTCTTTTTTTGTTTATCTGTTGTTTTTTCTTTCATATTGGGCTCCTTTCATAAAGAAGTTTTAATATTATCTTAATATAACATATTTCTATAAAAACTAATCAAGATAATATAATAATAATAAATATTATTAAAAAATATTACTAAAATTTAACAAATATTTTATTTATAAGCAATAAAACAAAGATAAGTTATATTTTAATAAATTTTTTAATTAATTTAAAAGTGCATAGTGGAAAACCCTTAAATGGATTATACTTCAATTTTTATTAATATGCAAAGTAGTTATTAACATATTATTTAATTGTATAATTTCAAGTTTATAAATTATAAGGTTAATCCATATAAAATTGTAAATTGGACACTTTTACTTAATTATTACTATAAAATTGCATCTGTTAATAATTATATTTATTTAACACTCAAAGCTACAAAAAATGTACAATAACTTCAAAATTTATTTATTGTAACAGAATTATTAACATATGGTCTAGGTTATAATTTAACTTAAAAAATTATTAATTCTAAAACTTAGATAACAAAACAGTGATGTAAGCTCGCAAGCATCTAAACCTAAGACTGAATTTAGAATGAAAATATTTTAAAGTTATTGAATAAATTCAAATGCGAGCTTGTTTCCCTATATTATTGTAAAGAAATTAATTAAATAATAAAAACATAATAAATCTTTTTTATTATTTATATTAAAATTTATACAAATAATAACATATACAACAAACCTTTAATATTATACAATGGATATTGAAAAAAATACAACAATATTTTGATTAATATAAAGTAGATAATTATACATAGGGTTAATAAAAAGTTATGAAATATAGAAATAATATTCTAAATTCATAACTTTAACATGAAAATTATAGTTATACTAATATTAAGAAATATATATTAAAGTTCGTTTCTAATAATTTCACCATTTATCATTACAAATTTAACTTTATTTCTTAAATCAAAAGGATGACCATTATAAATAACTATGTCGGCATCTTTATTTTTTTCTATAGAACCAACCCTATGATGGATATCTAAAGTTTTTGCTGGATTTATAGTTATAGAGCGTAAGGCTTCCTCATCGTCCATACCTTCTCTAGCAGCTAAAGCGGCACAAATAGGTAGATATTGAAGAGGTATAACTGGATGATCTGTCATAATTGATATCTTTATTCCAGCATGGTTTAATAAAGTTGGAGTTTTAAATGTTAAATTTTGAAGTTCTACTTTTGATCTATCAGATAAAGTTGGACCAACTATTACACCTTTTAAATTTTCATTTTTTAAATAATCCACAATCAAATGACCTTCAGTGCAATGTTCTAAAGATAAATCTAAATCAAATTCTTTTGCAATTCTAATTGCTGATAATATATCATCTGCTCTATGGGCATGAGCTTTAAGAGGCAGTTCGCCTTTTATTACCTTGGCCAATGCTTCCATTTTCATATCAAATTCGGGAGCTTTTTCAATGCCTTCTATAGCTTTTTTTTGTTTTTCAACATAAATTTCAGCTTTTTTAAAATTTTCTCTAAGAATTGATGCAGTACCCATTCTCGTTGAAGGGGATTTCTTTTGATTTCCATAGACTCTTTTTGGATTTTCACCAAAAGCAATTTTCATGGCAGAACACTCTTTAACAACCATATCATCTATTGTTTTTCCGTAGGTTTTCATTATTGTAAATTGGCCACCTATAACATTAGCGCTACCAGGACCTGTTGAAACTGTAGTAATACCTGAGTGCAAAGCTTCTTCAAAGCATTTATCTAAAGGATTTATACCATCTATGGCTCTAAGGTGAGGCGTTGCTGGATCAGTAGCTTCATTACCATCAGCACCTTCAAATCCAATGCCATTTTCCCACATACCTACATGACAATGAGCATCAATTAATCCAGGCATTAAAAAACCACCTTTAGCATCTATTACCAATGAATCTTCAGGAATTGGTAAATTATAACCTAAATCCTGTATCTTATCATCTTTAATAATAATCATTCCATTTTCTAAAATTAAGTCAGTCATAGTATGAATACTAGCATTTATAATAACTATCATATTAACAATACCCCCAATAAAATTATATTAATTATTTTTAACCATTTTTGTGAAATAGCCTTTAGGGATTAAACCTTTTCTTATTCCTTCAGTTACAACTAAATATGTTGCAGCTGTGTCAAATCTAGCATCATGGTAATTTCCACTACCATCAAATAATTCATTAGCTTTATTTTTTATTATTGTCGAATTAAGACCTAAAAAATTAACAACTTCCTCAAGTTTTGGATTTTTAATTCCACCTTTACCATTAGAACATTTACATATGTTTTTATAATAGTTCATAGTACAGAATGTATTTTTAGGTTTATAATTTATTTCACAAAACTCTAATTCATGAGTTATAAACTTAATATCAAAGTTTACATTGTGACCTATTAATATATCTGCATTTAAAAAGTCATCTGAAATTTCTTCAAATTGATCTTCAAAATATAAGCCATTACTTAATTTATATAAATCTTCTTCAGAAAATCCATGTATTTCTTTAGCTGATGGTTCCACATATTCCACAGCAAAGAAAAAATTTTTACCGTAAGTTTTTTGTGGTTTTACATCAGTATCTACAATTATATAAGAAAGTTCACATATGTTTCCAGGCGATATCCCTGTAGTTTCTGTATCAAAAAAAATCATTTTCATTAAAAAAAAATCCTCCTAAAATAAGATTTGTTTAAGTGTAATCATTAGTTAATTTCATATTTTATAAATAAAGTTTAAACTAAAGATACTATATTATATAATAATGTATATTAGAAAAAATGACTAGTAATTATCTTAAGATTTTTAAATATATATTTAATATGGGGTTTGTATGTAATATTTTTAAGGGGGTTATGTTAAAATTTATACAATCACACATATTCAGATAGTTATTTATATTGCAAATTGTAGAAAATAGTGTATTATATAGTATAAATAATACTATTGTTAAATTGTGAAATAAATTTAATTTGTATTATTTTAGGGGGGAGTGTAAAAAAATATGAATTTGAATTGGATTTGGATTGGGTTAACAATCGTTGTAATAGCTATTGACTATTTAAGTAGTGACTTCACTTATTCATGGTTAATTTTAGGCTTTATACCAGCATTTTTAATAGGATTTATAGTAGATTTTGAAATTCAACTTCTAATAGCCATAATATTAGGTGGAATTTCAATAGTAATAGGTCTTAAAATTTCTAGAAAATATATAAAAAAGACCTTTAAAAAAGAGTCTTTGACGATGGGTAAATATATTGGAAAAGTTTTTGTAGCGGAAGAAGATATATTTAAAGAAAAACAAGTGAAAGTTAATGGAATATATTGGAATGTGAAGAATGTAGGAACTCATATATTAAAAGGAGAAATTTTTAAAGTTATATCTGTAGATGGAAATAAATTAATTATAAAAAAGGGAGATGAATAATTTATGGCTATTATAGGAGTAATAGTTGTACTTTTATTGATTGTAGGTATAATACTTTCAACAATAAAAGTAGTAAACACAGGTTATGTTTATGTTTTAGAAAGGTTTGGACAGTTTTATAAGATTTTAGAACCGGGATGGCATATTACTATACCATTTGCTGACTTTGTAAGAAAGAAAATTTCAATGAAACAACAAATATTAGACATACCACCACAAAATGTCATAACAAAGGATAATGTAAAAATTTCTGTAGATAATGTAATATTTTATCATGTTTTAAATGCTAAGGATGCTGTTTATAATATTGAAGATTTCACATCAGGAATTATGTACTCAACAATTACTAATATGAGAAATATTATAGGTGATATGAGTTTAGATGAAGTTTTAGCAGGAAGAGATACTATAAACTCAAAGCTTTTAACAATAGTTGACACTATAACAGATGCATATGGTATAAAAGTACTTTCTGTAGAAATAAAAAACATAGTTCCACCTCAGGAAATACAAAATGCAATGGAAAAACAAATGAAAGCAGAAAGAGATAAAAGAGCAGCTATACTTACAGCAGAAGGACAAAGAGAAAGTTCTATAGCTAAGGCAGAAGGAGATAAGCGTTCAAAAATACTTCAAGCAGAAGCAGAGAAGGAAGCGAATATAAGACATGCAGAAGGACTTAGAGAATCTCAACTCTTAGAAGCAGAGGGTAAATCCAGTGCAATAGAGATTATAGCTAAGGCGGAAGCAGAGGCTATTCAAAGAGTAAATAAGGCGATAATTGAATCTGGCACAAATGAAGCTGTTATAGCCTTAAAACAAGTTGAAGCTCTTAAGGAATTATCAAAGAATCCAGCAAATAAAATGATATTACCAATTGATTCTTTAAATTCTTTAGGAAGTATTGCTGCAATAGCAGAAACATTAAATATGTCAAAAGATATGAAAAATCATTAAAGATTAAAATATAAAGAGGTATGTGATTGAGTTCACATGCCTTTTTTATATAAATATAGTATGATTTGGAATTCTAAAAGATGATAACTAAAATTATAAAAAAATTGATGTAGAATATATTTTTAATTATACTATATTTATAAAATTTTATGAGAGGTGTTTTTATGAAGGAAATTAAGTTTTTAGATATAGAAAAAATTAAGGTAGGCCATTGTGAAAATCATAAAGGTGGAACTGGTTGTACTGTGATTTTATGTGAAGAAGGAGCTACTGGTGGTGTTGCTGTAAGAGGAGGAGCTCCAGGAACTAGGGAAACAGATCTTTTGAATCCTACAGAAATGATTGAAAAGATACATGCAGTAGTGCTATCTGGTGGAAGTGCTTTCGGGTTAGATGCATCCTGTGGAGTTATGGAATATTTAGAAAGAAAAAATATAGGATTTGATGTTGGTGTTACTAAAGTACCAATAGTGTGTAGTGCTGTGCTTTTTGATTTAACAATAGGTGATAGTAAAATTAGACCAGATAAAAAAATGGGTTATGAGGCATGTGTATTTAGTGAAACTAATACAAAAGACTTAAATGGAAACGTAGGAGCTGGATGTGGAGCTACAATAGGGAAGGCATTAGGTACGAATTTTTCAATGAAAAGTGGTCTTGGATCTTATGCTATACAAATTGGAGATTTGAAAATAGGTGCAATGGTTGCTGTAAATGCTTTTGGTGATGTTATAGATCCATTAACAGGAAAAATATTAGCAGGGGTATTAGATTATAACAAATTAAGCTTTTTAAATACAGAGGATGTATTAATAAAAGAATATGAAAATAAAAATAATAGATTTAATGGTAATACAACTATAGGTTTAATTGTAACCAATGCTAAATTAAGTAAAAATGAAACTAATAAAATTGCATCAATTGCACATAATGGTTTTGCAAAAACTATATATCCTGTTCATACAATGTATGATGGAGATACAATATTTACAATGGCTACTAATATAGTAGAAGCTGATGTAAGCACTGTTGGAATGTTAGCATCTAAGGTAATGGAAAAGGCAGTGATTAATGCCATAGAAAGTGCAGAAAGTAGTTATGGCTTACTAAGTAGAAATGAACTTTTAAAAAAGAGAAATTTGTAAATATATTATATTAATAAAGAGCACTAAAGTTTTAGTGCTCTTTTATATCTATCTTGATTTTTTAATTTTTTTCATCGATATTATTATAGGTGTTACAATCACTGCTGCTACAATAGCTTCAGGTATACCATTAGTTGCACCTATTGTTAAGCAAGCAAGTCCTACAGCTTTATTGCTTGTAAGTCCCCAAATGCTAGATAGTTTATCTGCATAAATTAAGTATCCAAGACCTAAGACACCAATAGTATTAATCATAGAAGCTAAAAAAGCAGTTATTGTAAGTTTAAAAGTATCTTTTTTAGTTTTAAATACTTTATAGATGTAATAACTTCCAACGCCAATTAATACTCTTGGAATTAATGCTATTATAGGGTTTAAAAACATAAAAGAAGTTAATGTTGGTGCTGTTATTGCTTGGAACATACTAAAAAGTCCAAAGATTAACCCTATAAGTCCACCAACTAAAGGTCCCTCTAAAATTCCACCGATTATTACTGGTAAATGTAGTATTGTAGCATTCATAGCTGGAAGTGGTATAAATCCTAGTTTTGTTACTCCTAAGAATATAGAAACTCCAGACAGCATTCCTACAATAGCCATTTGTCTAACTGTAAGTTTAGACTTCTTTGACTTTGTGTTTTTAAAAGTTGACTCCATTACAAATCCTCCCATTCTTATTCCTTTTAGGATATAATTTGGTGTTATGCACATATATGTGCCACAATGAAAGTAAATATTACTACATTGTTCAGTTTCAATTTGAATACTGACAATTGTATTTTATAACATTTCACAATAAAAAATCAATATAAAATGGAGAATTAAGAATTTTTTTTAGACATTTTGTTAAATTTAAACGTATTTGAAATAATATTTTCTATAGTATATAGGTATAGATTAATTATATATTTATTACTTAAATTCATATTAAGTTTTATAAATATAAAAAAGACATTAAAGCATAATCACTTTAATGTCTTTAAAAATCTAGTATATATTTATTTGTTTATCTTATCTAAAGCTATTTCTTTTGCAAAGTCATATGAAGCTGTGTTTTCTATGTAAATTCTGTGCCATATTAAGAATACAAGAATAGTCCATATTTTTCTGCTTCTATCGAAAGGTCCTTTTCTATGTTCTTCGATTAAGTCAAGTACAGCTTTTTTGTTTATAAATTCAGCATTACTTTGTTTTACTATATTTACAGCCCAATCATAAAGCTCTTTTTTAAGCCATACACGAATTGGTACCGGATATCCAAGTTTTTTTCTATCTATAGCTCCAAGCATTGGAAGTTGTGATTTATAAGCTTCTCTTAGCATATATTTAGTTACGTTGCCATTAATTTTTTCTTCAAGATTTAATTTAGAAGCAACTTTTAAAACCTCTGTATCTAAGAATGGAACTCTTAATTCTAAAGAGTGAGCCATACTCATTCTATCAGCTTTAACTAATATATCACCTGTAAGCCAAGTATTGAAATCAACATATTGCATTTGTGTAACTTCATCATAATTCTTTATTTTATCATATATTGGTTTCATAGTTTTAGCATAAGTAAAATCACTATTATAATTTTTTAAAATTGAAGCTTTTTCTTCGTCTAAAAAGATTTTAGCATTTCCAACATAACGTTCAGAAAGTGGAGTACAACCTCTATCTAAGAAGCTTTTTCCTTTCATTCCTTCAGGCATTTTGTTTGAAATAGCTTTTAACATAGATTTTACTGGCTTTGGAACATTTTTAAAACCTTGAAGTGATAATGGCTCATGATATATAGTGTATCCACCAAACACCTCGTCTGCCCCTTCTCCAGATAAAACAACAGTTACATGTTTACGAGCTTCTTGTGAAATAAAATAAAGAGGAATTGCTGCAGGGTCAGCTACAGGTTCATCCATATGCCAAATGATTTTAGGAATTTCATTTGCAAATTCTTCAGCAGAAATAATTCTACTTATATTTTCTACTCCTAATTTATCAGCAGTTTCTTTAGCTAAGTCTATTTCTGTGTAGCCTTCTCTATCAAATCCAATAGTAAAAGATTTAATGTTTGGATCTATTTTGCTAGCAAGTGCAGTAACAACTGTAGAGTCTATACCACCAGATAAAAATGTAGCAACAGGAACATCTGCATTCATATGAAGCTCTACTGATTTTTCAACAACATTTCGTATTTCTTTCATTCGGTCATCTTTAGGCATAGAAATAGGATTGAATTGCAAGCTATAATATTGATTTATTTCACACTTTTTGCCTAGTTCTTTTCTTATTGTATGACCTGGTTTTAACAGTTTTACATCTTTAAGCATAGTATTTGGTTCAGGTACAAATTGAAATGTTAAATAGTCATGAATAGCCTTAGTATCTAAATCCTTATAAGTTGTTTCAGGATTGGCAAAAAAGCTTTTTAGTTCTGATGCAACATATAGTCCATTTTCATTTTCAATATAGTAAAAAGGTTTTATACCAAATGGATCTCTAATTCCGAAAAATACCTGTTTTACTTTATCCCAAATTATTATAGAAAACATACCTCTAAGTTTTTTTACAAAACTTTCGCCTTCGTGTTTATATAAAGTAGCTATTACTTCGATTTCTGAATCAGTTGTAAAGTTATAGCCTTCTTTTATTAAATCTTCTCTTAGTTCTCTATAGTTATAAACCTCGCCATTAAAAATTAATTCATACTCATCGTTTCCATAGCTATAAGGTTGTTTTCCGTTTTCTAAATCTAGTATACTAAGTCTTCTAAATCCTAAGTATACATGTTCATCAAAATATTCTCCATCTTGAGTTGGTCCCCTATGAATAATTGCTTCAGACATTGGACTAAGTTTAGCCTTGTTGTCAAGAGTCATAGGATTATTACTAAAAAATGTTACAAATCCACACATGTTAAGTCCTCCTTAGTGGAAAATTTTATAAAAATTCTTAATTCTTATTTTTACATTTTATATTAAGAAAAAAAGTTGGTCAATATATAACCAATTAAAAGATTAACAACATACTAAAAGTTATATTGCAAAATATAATCTTAAGTTCAAAATGTAAATTAGTTAAAGGTTAGCTTATTTAATATTATAAAGCGTAAGCTAATAATTACCTTCATAAAAATGACAAGCTTTATAAGCTATAATTTTTAACTTTAATAAATAGAAAGTTTTATATTAACAAATAGTTTTAAATTTAGCTTGCCCATTTCATTATTAAATTTATGTAAATAAAAATTAAATAGGTAAATAGGTTAATTGCTGTAAAAATATAGCAATTTTTATAGTTATTAAATCCAAATCTTATTTTATAAATTTTATCCTATTAAAGTATACCATAAAATCTCAAATAAGAATAAGATTTATTTTATAAATTTAATAATTAATATAAACATAAGTTATAAAAGGATGTTAAAGTCTAAAATATATTATAAATATAATTTTAGACTGATGAAATAATGTATAAGTTAGTTGGAATGTGTTTAAAAATGTAAAAAAAAATTATGTTTTATACAGAAATTTTATAAAATTGTTGTTATTATTATTATAATGTCTAAAAAATAAGAAAAATAAAGGAATAAAATATTGGAAAAACAAGGAAAAATATGAGAATATATATATTGTAGAGAATGTAAAAATACATTTAGGAGGAATATAATATGGATATATCAAAAGGTATAGGAAAAAGCATAACCTTCTATTATTGTGGAAATGATCACATGCTTATAAATATGTATAAATACATAAAAAACAATATGGAAAAAAATGTATTTGTATATTTAAATGTTGAAGATAAGACATTTAAGCTTTTAAATGAATTTCTAAATGACACAGAAAAAACTATGGTTAAAAATGATAATATGAAAAATATAGTTTTTGAAGGGGAAAAAAATGTTTTAGAAGATTTTTTGAAAAGATATAAAGATGAAAAAATAAACTGTGGATTCTCTGACGTTATATTAATAATAGATGCAAAGTATATAATAGAAAATAGTAGTAAAAATTTATTCATTAAATTTATAGAAAATTTGTATGATGTGATACAATATATGCCAATTACAGTTTTAGTATTATATGATTTTGAAGATTATATACAAGAAAGAAAGATTATAGATAAAGAAATTATAAAAGTATCTTATGAAAAACATTCACATAGAATGTTTGTAAATGACATAATACCTATCAAAGAATTTATAACTAAAAAAAGCTTGGCTTAACTTATAGTATTCCAAGTTGACTTTAAAAATTACTCATTTTAAAGCTTGGATATCCCAAATAGTGACATATGCTCTGAATCATTTAGAATTCAACGCGGCATCTTGTATGAAAATATTTTAAGATTATTGAATAAATTTAAATTTGAGCTTGTTTCTCTATAATGTATAGAAAAATAATCTTAAAGTTTAATTTATGTACAAATCATAAGAAGTTTTAATATTTATTCCTTAGATATAAGTGGATTTTTAGTATATATAATTTTTTAGGTATGTTAAAATTATAATTTGTAAAATATGATTTTAGAACAATATAAAAACAAGTAAAATAAGATATTAAAATTATAAATATTAAAAGTTTCTAGCTGAAGAGTTAAGAATTATTCTTCAGTTTTTTATTTTTAAAAATATAGATAGAGTAGTAATTATATTTTTGAATATAATAATAAAAACATATTGCAATGAGTTTAAATATGTATTATTATTAATTTGCGACTAAATAATAATAATTATCAATGACTTTGTCTTATTATTAAAAAAAGAAAGAGGGATAAACATGAGTATTGTTAAAATAAGCGAAAATGCATTTAAAGAATTCAAACAATTCTTAAATGATAATGAAGTTACAGCTGATGTAATAAGAATACATTTTGCAGGTATGGGCTGTGGAGGTCCAGCTTTTAGTCTTGTTCTAGATGAACAAAAAGAATCAGATAACATTGAAGAAATGCAAGGTTTAACATTTTTAGTAGATAAAGATGTTACTGCACAGTTTGGAGAATTAACAATATTATCTGGTGAAGAAAACGGAATGGGTGGATTTTCTATAGAGCCTGAAATTAAACCAGAAGGTGGCGGATGCGCATCTTGCTCAAGTTGTAGTTAGTCTTTAAAATATATTAATTATAAATAAATTAAAAGTGGTGCCAAAACAGGCACCACTTTTAGTTTTAAAATAAAAAAATTAAAGTGAAAAATAATCACAAAAGAGTATATAGTTACATACCATATTAGTACAAGTAAATATTTGAAATGTACTTTAACAAGGACTTAATAAAAACTAAAAAGTTAAAATTTTAACAAGTGAAGAAATATGATGATTTGTGCTAAGGAGTAATTATATAGTACATAAATTTTTTACTTTATAAGCTGTTATTAGCTTAGGGGTTAAATTGTGGGGGTGTAGCTATGGAGTGGACAGATATAGTTATTAGACTATTATTAGCTTTTATTATTGGAGGGGTTATTGGACAGGATAGAGAGAACAATCGTAGACCAGCAGGGCTTAGAACTCACATGTTGGTTTGTGTAGGTGCTACAGTTACATCTATGGTACAACTTTGTACAATGGAATATGCAATTAACCTAATAAGTACTAATCCAGAACTTTCTCAAGTGTTAAAAGTGGATTTATGTAGGCTTGGAGCACAAGTAATAACAGGAGTCGGATTTTTAGGTGCAGGAACAATAATACATGAAAAAGGGTTAGTGAAAGGTCTTACAACAGCAGCATCTATATGGGCAGTTGCATGTATAGGCCTTGGTGTTGGAATGGGGTTCTATTTTTTATCAATAGTTTCAACTATAGCAGTGTATTTTGTTTTGGTGTTTTTTAAAAAAGCAGAGAATAAGTATGCAGACGGTAAAAAAATGAAAATATATTTAGAATATGAAGATAAATATGAAGCTACAAAAGTTTTCTATGAAATTTTAAAAGAAGAAAATATAAAAATATGTGGAATGGAGTGCAGTGTAAAAGAAGAAAGTAATAAAAAAATTGAAAGTTGCACATACTATATGATGATTCCAATAAGTGTTGATATATTAGAACTTTTAGATAATATTATTTTAACTCAAAAGTTTATACAAGTTAAGTTCATTTGAATATAAAATTAAACTCAAACAATTAATTAAGTAAATAGAAAATAACAACAAGGAGAGTAATGTAATGGGTACAGTTATAGAAAACGGTTCTCTTATAATACTTATAGTGTCTTTATATGTTATGGTAATAACTTTAAAGAGATTTGAAGATAAAGAGAGAAGAGTATTAACATTAGAAGAATGTCGGCATATAGTTGTCTGGCACAATGATCTTAATAGAAAAATAGATCCACCAGAAAAGTTAGATAAGATTGTTGAGCGGGTCACAAATGGCGAAATCGTTCAGGTAGATAGTAAAAAAGTTTATAATGATATTATAAAAATAACTACCAAAGCTATGAAATTTAATAATTTAATACTTGTAAAGCCTAAAAGAAAGTGATATACTTAATAAAAATAATAATCTTTAAAATAGTCCAGAGAGGCTGCAAGATTTAATAAGTTAAGTTGAAATATTACTATTATAACTAGGAATATTATAACTTCTTGCAGTCATGCAAGAAGTTTTTTTATTATAAAATATTATATAAAGTAAATAACTTAGAACAAAGATTATCAAATTAAAGACAATATTGCCTTTAAATCAGTCCAGAGAGGCTGAAAAGGAGAAAGTTAATTTCTCCTTGAAAAAATTTTTCAGGAGGTTTTGTTATGACAGAAAAAGCAATATCTATATCCAAATCAAATGAGGGAGGATGTTTACTGGCTAAATTAAAAAGAATAATTTTAGCGAGTCAACACCTAATAGCTATGTTTGGAGCTACCGTTTTAGTTCCGATATTAACAGGTTTTAATCCATCAATAGCACTTATAGCAGCAGGATGTGGAACGTTAATATTTCATTTTTGTACTAAAGGAAAAGTTCCAGTATTCTTAGGGTCATCTTTTGCATTCATATCTGTAATAATATCAGTTAGTGAAATGCATGGCGGTGACTTAAGTTATGCTCAAGGTGGAATCATGGTAGCAGGATTTTTATATGTGATATTATCCTTCGGGGTAAAAAAAGTAGGTGTTAAAAATATAAAAAGATATTTGCCAGCACAAGTGGTAGGACCTATGATTATAGTAATAGGTTTAAATTTAATACCTACGGCATTTGATATGGCATCAGAAAATTTATTAATAGCGGCAATAACACTTATGACAGCCATAGTAATTAAAACTTTTGGTAAAGGTTTTTTAAAGCAATTGTCAATATTAATAGCAGTTATAATAGGGTATAGCATATCGTTAGTATTACAAATTGTTGATACATCTATAATAGCTAATGCACCATTAATAGCAATGCCAGCTTTCAATTTGCCTAAATTTGATTTAGCATCAGTAGCTGTTATAGCACCAGTAATACTAGCTGTATTAATGGAACATGTTGGAGATATAACAACCAATGGACAAGTTGTAGGGAAAAACTTTATAGAGGATCCAGGATTAAATAAAACATTACTTGGTGATGGTCTTGCAACAATGTTTTCTGCATTAATAGGTGGACCGGCTAATACTACTTATGGAGAAAATACAGGAGTACTAGCTTTAACAAAAAATTATGATCCATCTATATTAAGGTTAACAGCTGTAATAGCTATATTACTAGGGGTTGTAGCTAAAGTAGGAGGGTTCTTACAATCAATACCATCTTGTGTTATGGGAGGAATAAGTTTAATACTATTCTCTATGATTTCGATGGTAGGTGTGAAAAGTATAAAAAATGACGGTGTGAAATTTAATTTTAAGAACATAATAGTTATGGCAACTATATTAATAGTAGGTTTAGGAACTGGCATACTAGAAAGAAACTTTGGTATAGTTTTAGGAATTCCAATTACAGAAACAGTAAAGATTTCAGGATTGAGTTTAGCAGCAATATTAGGTGTACTTTTAAATAGTGTTATAAATAGGAAAGTAATAAAAGAAAATAAAAATATATAGAATAATAGAATAATAGAATGCTTTAAGATGGCAAACATCTTAAAGCATTTTTAAATTTAGCAGATAAATATTTTTAAGATATAAAAGTTTAATTATTTGATAGTGAGTTATGTTGGGAAAACATATGAAACAACAAAAATTAAGCATTAACATTAATAAAATATATTAATAAAAAGTTAATAATAAATGAATGAAAATAATGAAAAAAATACAATTAATAATGAAAAATAAATAATATTTAATGAAAAATTATACTATAATTAAAAACAAAGTATTTATTACATAAACACTTTGTTCGATTTAAGAGAAAATAAAAAATTGACAGAAAAATTATAAAAGTATGTCGAAAATACTTGAAAAAAGATGAAGAGAAATATATAATTAAATTGTAACAATTTTAACAAAAATTTAACAACAAGGAGGAAAAATAATGAGTAACGAAAAGAAGAAAAAATCCTTCCCAACGGCCTTTACGGTATTATTTATAGTGTTAATACTTGTAGCGTTATTAACTTACTTAGTGCCAGCAGGAAGCTATGCTAAACTTAAATATAATACAGAAGCAGACAAGTTTGTTATAACAATGCCGAAAGGTGACACTAAAGAGTTGCCAGCAACACAAGAAACTTTGGAAAGCTTAGGTGTTAAAGTTAATGTTGAAAAATTTACAGAAGGAAGCATTAGCAAGCCAATAGCAATTCCAGATACATATGAAGAACTTCCAAGTAATCCACAAGGTTTAGTGAAAATTTTATCAGCACCAATACAAGGTGTGTATGATTCAATAGATATTATAATGTTTGTATTTATTTTAGGTGGAATTATCGGAGTTATAAACCATTCTGGAGCTTTTGATGCAGGGATTGCTAGTCTATCAAGAGCTACAAAAGGAAGAGAAATGTTACTTATAGTTATAGTTACTGTATTAGTAGCAGCAGGAGGAACAAGTTTTGGATTAGCAGAAGAAACTATAGCATTCTATCCTATACTTATGCCAATATATTTAGTATCAGGTTATGATGCGTTAGTATGTATAGCTGCAATATACTTAGGTTCAACGATAGGAACAATGTTTGCAACAACTAATCCATTTTCAGTTGTTACAGGTTCAAATGCCGCTGGAGTAAACTTTACAGATGGTATTATGTTCAGAGGAATAGGACTTGTATTGGCAACAGGATTAGCATTAATATATATAATTCGATATGCAAAAAAAGTACAAAAGGATGCGAAAAATTCTTACATATTTGAAGATAAAGAACATATAGACAAAAAATTCTTAAGTGGATATGATGCTAATAATCTTCCAAATTTTAATATAAGAAGAAAACTTATGTTAATAATATTTGCACTTGCCTTTGTAGTTATGGTTTGGGGGGTTTCAACTCAAGGTTGGGGATTCCAAGATATGACAGCACTATTCTTAATAGTAGGAATAGTTATCGGAGTTATCTCTGGTATGGGAGAAAAAGTGTTTGTTGAGAAATTTATAACAGGAGCAGGAGATTTAATAGGTGTTGCTCTTATTATAGGTGTTGCTAGAGGCGTTAACATAATAATGGAAAATGGCTTGATAAGCGACACTATACTTTATGGATCATCTAATTTAGTAACTGGTATGAATTCAATATTATTTATACTTGTTATGGTAGTGATATTTTGTGTATTAGGATTTTTCATACCATCATCTTCAGGACTTGCAACACTTGCAATGCCAATCATGGCACCACTTGCAGATTCAGTTGGAATATCAAGAGATGGTATTGTTAGTGCATATATGTATGGTCAAGGTTTGATGTCATTTATAACTCCAACAGGGCTTATACTTGCATCATTAGAAATGGTAGATGTAACTTATAACAAATGGCTAAAATTCGTATTACCATTAATGGGTATGATAGGTGGAATAGGAATAGTAATGTTAATACTTCAAGTATTAATTTAAGGTAATAAAAAATTAAAGTAGGAGATGATTTTCATCGCCTACTTTAATTTTTTTATAGTTAATGTAATATATGTATATTAGTAACATAGTTTTAATAATCTAGTGGTAAGATAAAGATAATATGTTTAGACTATATATTATTTTGTAGAATAATAGTAAAAAAAACAATAAAAAGGATTTAAATGGATATTTTATAGTTTTTTGAAAAATATTTTTAAACAACTTTAAATAAGGAAAAAATGTAGGTATAAAATTAGTTTTCTAAATATAAAAACTATTGAAAAAAATAACGGTGTAGTACTATAATAGGATATGTAAAAGATTACAAGAATTGGGGGATTGAAATGTCAAAAGAAAAGAAGAAAAAGTCTTTCCCGACGGCTTTTACGGTTTTATTTATAGTGCTTATTTTAGCCGCAATACTTACATACATAGTTCCAGCTGGAAATTATGCAAAGCTTAAGTATGATAGTGAGAGTGAAGCATTAGTAGTAACTAAGCCAAAGGGAGAAATAGAAAATTTAGAGGCAACTCAGGAGTCTTTAGATAAACTTAATATTAAAGTAGATATACAAAAATTTAAGGATGGAAGTATAAGTAAACCTATAGCAATACCTGATACTTATGAAGTGGTTGAAAGCAATCCACAGGGATTATATGATATAATTTCTGCTCCGATAGCGGGAGTTTATGACACTATAGGTATAATAATGTTTGTATTTATCTTAGGTGGTATTATTGGAGTAATAAATCATTCTGGAGCCTTTGATGCAGGTATAGCTAGTCTTTCAAAGGCTACAAAGGGGAGAGAAGTATTACTTATAATAATAGTTTCTGCTGCGGTATCTTTAGGTGGGACAACTTTTGGTCTTGCAGAAGAAACCATAGCCTTTTATCCTATACTAATGCCAATTTTCTTGGTTGCAGGATATGATGCAATTGTATGTATAGCAGCAATATATTTAGGCTCATCATTGGGAACGATGTTCTCAACAGTAAATCCGTTTTGTGTTGTTATAGGTTCAAATGCTGCAGGAATAAATTTCACAGAAGGACTTACTTGGAGAATTATAGGACTAGTACTTTCTATGATAGTATGTATTATATATATAATTTATTATGCTAAAAAGGTTCAAAAGAATGCTAAATTATCGGTTGTATATGAAGATAAAAAGCATATAGAAGAAAAGTTCTTAAGTGGATATAATCCTGAAAATATACCTAATTTTAATTTTAGAAGAAAATTAATGTTAATTTTATTGCTATTAGGATTTATTATTATGATTTGGGGAGTAGCAACCAAAGGTTGGTGGTTTGAAGAAATGACAGCCCTATTCCTATTTATAGGAATACTAATAGGTGTAGTATCTGGAATGGGAGAAAAAACCTTTGTAGACAAATTTGTAGCTGGAGCGGCAGATTTAATAGGTGTTGCTCTTATTATAGGTGTTGCTAGAGGCGTTAACATGATAATGGACAATGGCTTAATAAGTGATAGTATATTATTTTATTCATCTAACTTAGTAAATGGAATGAATTCAGTGTTATTCATAATAGTTATGATGATTATATTCTGTGTATTAGGATTCTTTATACCATCAGCGTCTGGACTTGCAACTTTAGCTATGCCAATAATGGCACCACTTGCAGATACTGTTGGATTATCAAGAGATGTTATAGTTAGTACTTATGCTTATGGTCAAGGACTTATGGCATTTATAACACCGACAGGGCTTATATTAGCTACATTAGAAATGGTAGATGTAACTTATAATAAATGGTTAAAGTTTGTATTGCCACTAATGGGATTGATAGCTGGATTGGCTATTGTATTATTAATTTTAGAAGCATATGTTCCATTATAAAATATTAAAATGAATTTAAAAATGTTGTTTCAGATTTTACAGAAGGATTTATAGATGTAACTATAAAGGCGATATAAAAATAAAACAGGAATTGTTCCTGTTTTATTTTTATATACTTTTTCAATAACTAACAGATTATTTTAGTTAAGAGTTAATAGTTGAGGTTATTACTACTCACTTTGCTCCTATTAATTCTAAACGTATTTTTAACTTTAAGAAACTGATACTCATTTTCATCAATAATTTTTAATTCTTAACTAACTATATTTGTACTTATTTTGTCAACTGATAACAAAAATTTTATGTATAAATTTAAGTTATAGATTACATCCCTATATTAGTTAATAATTATAAATAAAAAATATAAATTAATTAAATATTTAAAATAGAAAAATAATAATTTAGTATAATAGACCATTATATTGGGAGGAATTTATTTGAATATTATAATAAAAGGCCTTATATTTTTCTTGTTTTTATGTTGGTGGCATAGCAATAAAAAAAATATAAAAGTATTATTTATGGTAATCTTTTTCTTTATAGATTTTTGTAGAGTAGCATTTTTAGAGAAACTATTAAGCAATACATTTATAGTAGCTATAAATGCAATACAATTATTAATAATTGTATTTGTTTTTATACTTTATATAAAATCAATTATAAACAAACATACCGATAGAACATAATATATACATCTATATACCTATTCTTTCTTTTAAACATTAAACTTTTTAGACCCACAGGTATAACCTGTGGTGTCTTTTGTAAAATAAATACTTTTTGTAAAAAATGTTTCAAAATTGAGAAAATTCATTTAACTGTATTGACCATTTCAAAAAAACAATGTAATATTTAAATGTAATATAAAATAATGAAGATTTGAAAAAAGGAGGTAAGATCATGAAAACTAATTTAAATATAATAAATGTGTTAATTAATTTAAAATTTAATAAATTATTGTTCTTACCTCTAGGTGAAAATATAGCTCGGTTTTAATGTTTTTAATTAGTAAAATATTTTTAAAGATACTTTTAAAATAAAAGTATTATTGACATAGTTGCGTTAAAATAAAAATATTTTAAGTAATTTTTAACTAAAAAAGACTTTCTATTAATCTTAGAGTGGTTAATGGAAAGTCTTTTTGTTTTTATATTACAAAGTAAAATAACTTATAATGTTACAGTGAAAAAGGGGTGAATCTTAATGAAGTTATTTAAAAACTATATCTTAAAACACATGAAAGCATTAGTAATACCAATTGCAACTATGATAATAGCACTTACTATTGATAGTACTTTTCCGTATCTTCAAAAGATATTTGTAGATGATATTATGTTAAATAATAAATGGGAGTACATTGGAAAATTCTTTTTCATATTTATATGCCTTACATTAGCTCGTTCTATAATTGGGTATATTAAAGAATATCTTTTTGATAAATTTGCTCTTAATGTAGCAAAGGAAATGAGAGAGGATTTATTTGATAAAATTCAATGTTTTGAATTCTCATTTTTTGATAATACCAATACAGGTGAATTGATGTCCAGAATAGCGGAAGATGTAGATACTGTCTGGGAAACTTTAGGTTTTGGGATGAGACTTTTAATTGAAGGAATAATACTTTTTATGATATCTACAGTTATAATGTTTAAATTAAATCCATTTTTGACAGGTATATCACTTTTAGTGTTACTACCAGTGGGATTTTTAGGGGTCATATTTGATAAGAAATTTTGTGATATCTATTCTAAGATAAGTGATCAAACAGCACAAATTAATTCAATGGCTCAACAGGATATATCAGGAATAAGACTTGTTAAAGCATTTGCGAGAGAAAAACATGAAATTTCTAAATTTTTAAATGTAAATAAACAGTATTATAATTTAAATATTGCTCAAGCTACATTGCTAAGTAAATTTATACCAACTGTTGACTTTTTAACTAATTTAGCTCCTATAACCATAATAATATTTGGGGGATTATTAACTATAAATGGAAGTATATCTTTTGGTACAATACTTGCGTTTAGTAGTTATATATTGAATATATCATTTTGTGTTAGAAATTTTGGGTGGCTTGTAAATTTGTTATCTCAAAATAAGGCTTCTCTTGATAAAATATTTAAAATATTAGAAAGACAACCAGAAATAAAATCAAGTAAAAATGCATATAAACCTGAAAATGTTTTAGGAAATATTGAATTTGAAAAGGTGAATTTTAAATATAAAGATGAAGAAATTCTAAAAAATATAAATCTTAATATTCCAAAAGGAAGTACTGTTGCAATAATGGGAGCAACAGGATGTGGAAAAAGTTCATTGATATCTTTAATAGGAAGATATTATGATGTCTTTGACGGTGAAATTAAAGTAGATGGTGTGAATGTAAAAGAGTGGGATTTGGAAAAGTTAAGGGAAAGTATGTCAGTAGTTTTTCAAGATACATTTCTTTTTTCAGACACAATAAAAAATAATATTGATTTTGGTGGAAATCATAGTGAAGAAGATGTTGTTAAGTCATCAAAAGATAGCTGTGCTTACGAATTTATATCAGAACTTTCAGAAGGATATAATACTGAAGTAGGAGAAAGAGGAGTAGGATTATCCGGTGGACAAAAACAAAGACTTGCAATTGCAAGAGGCATAATAAGAAAAAGTTCAATACTAATTTTAGATGATGCAACATCTGCATTGGATATGGAGACAGAGCGTAATGTTCTTAAAAACCTTTCTAAAATGGAAAATAGGCCAACAACATTTATAATAGCTCATAGAATTTCAGGAGTTAAAGATGCAGATATTATAATATTTATGAAAGACGGAGAAATTGTAGAAATAGGAAATCATGAAAGTTTGTTAAAAAAACAGGGCTATTATTATAATATTTATCGTCATCAATTTAAAGATTTTGAACTAATACAGGAGGTGAGTTAATATGGAAAATAAAGTTCATAAATGGAAGACAGTGAGAAGGTTAGGTGATTATATAAAACCATACAAATGGAAAACTTTAGGAGTTATATTATTATTACTTATTGTAATGAGTTGTAACACATTAAATCCATATCTAATGAAAGTTTCTATAGATAGATTTGTTAGTATAAAAGATGTAAAAGGTTTATTTAGTATTGGGTTAGTACTTGTAGCCATAAATATCTTAGCTATGTTACTTTCCAAAATAAGAATTTTATCTATGAGTAAAATAACAAATAAAGTTTTAATAGATATAAGACATGAATTATATACTCATATTCAAACTTTGAGCTTTTCATTTTTTGATAATAGACCAGTAGGAAAAATACTTTCAAGAGTTGTTGGAGATGTTAATGCTCTTCAGAATCTTTTGAATAATAGTATTGTAAATTTAATACCTAACATATTTACAGTATCATTGGTAGTTATAATGATGTTTATATTAAATCCAATTTTAGCTATGATATGTGTTATAGTATTACCTATACTTTTAGGGGCAATGTTTTTTATTGAAATAAAATCTAATAAACTTTGGAGTAATTATAGGGAAAAAAGATCCACATTGCTTGGATATACCCATGAGGCATTTTCAGGTATGAGAGTTATCCAAGGTTTTAGTAGAGAAAAATATGCGAAAGAAAAATTTCAGGAAAATTTAAATGCTCACGGAAATGGATTTTTAACTGCTGTAAAAGTTCAGGATTATTTTTGGCCAATAGTTGATTTGTGTAGAGGTATTGGAATATCTGTAGTGTTATTTGCTGGATATAGATTAGTTTTAAAGGATAGCTTATCTATGGGAACATTAATGGCGTTTATTATGTATATAGAAATGTTATGGAGGCCTATAATGAATTTAGCATCATTTTATAATGCATTTATAACAAATCTTTCAGCAGCAGAAAGAATATTTGATATATTAGATACTACTAATGATATGATAGTAAATGGAGCTACTAAAAAATTGCCGAAGATAAAAGGTAATATAAAATTTGAAAATGTAACATTTTCTTATGAAAATGATGGTATTAATGCACTGAAAAATACTAATTTCACACTAAAAGCAGGAGAAAAAGTAGCACTTGTTGGAGAAACAGGGGCAGGAAAAACAACCATAACAAATCTTTTAAGTAGGTTTTATGATCCTACACTAGGTAAAGTTTTTATAGATGGTATAGATATAAGAACTGTTGAATTAGAAAGTTTGCGTAGTCAAATGGGAATAATGCTTCAGGATTCATTTTTATTTTCTACAACGATAAAGGAAAATATTAAATACGGAAAACTTGGAGCAACTGATGAAGAAGTTATAGCAGCTGCAAAAGCAGTAAATGCTCATTCTTTTATTGAAAAATTAGAAAATGGCTATGATACAGAAGTAAATGAGCGAGGTTCTAGACTATCGTTAGGACAAAGACAACTTATAGCTTTTGCAAGAGCATTAATTGCTGATCCTAGAATATTAATTTTAGATGAAGCAACTGCAAATATTGACACGGAAACAGAAAGATTAGTTCAAGAAGGAATAAAGAAGCTTATGGAAGGTAGAACATCTATAGTAATAGCTCATAGACTATCAACTATAAGAGATTGTGATAAAATATTTGTTCTATCACACGGAGAAATAGTTGAACAAGGTACTCATGAAGAGTTATTAAGGTCAAAAGGATACTATTATAATTTATATTGTGCTCAATATAGTTTTTTAAGCGAAGGAGCATAATTTAGGCTAATAAGGAGTTATCTTAAAATAGAGATTATACTCTATTTTAAGATAACTTTTTAGTTTTACATCTTGTATGTTTAGATTATTTTTCATCAAATACTTATAAATTAAAAATCTAAATATTAAAATTATATTAGCAAAAAAATATATATATTTATGAATAAATATATATGATTAAGAAAAACTATTTTTAAAGACAGAATAGATTATAGAGGTTGATGTAAATAAATTTATAAATTTACTTTACTATACAAAAAAAATATATATAATATTAAATGTACAATAAATTCATATTGTAATTAAATAAAATATTCAGTTTTAAGCTAATATAATATAATAATTTAATTTAAGCTTAATATAATATAATTTGAAGGGAGTAAAATATAGATAATATATGTTGAGTTTTGTATTATGAATGCATTAATATAAAATTTTATTATATATTTTACAAGGCATATTGAAGTGCTAAAATAAATTACCATGGAAAGAGGTTTTATAAATGTCAACTTTAAATATATTTAGTAAAAAAATTTCATGGCAAGGATTAAACTTAACTTGTACAATGGAAAGATATTTAGAAACAAATAATATAGCATTAGAGTTATATGATGAATTTGGAGAGTTTTATGATGGTATTACGTTAGATTACAAAACATCTCTTCCGAAATCTAATAATGCTATTATTTCAAGAGAAAAGAGTGCAGAAGGAATATTAAATGCTTTAACTAAAGTTGATATGGTTAAAGTTGTTGGTAAGATAGACGTTAAGTTAGTTATGCAAGAATTAGTTTTAGTAAATACTAGACAGTTTAAAGAAATAGAAGAAGAAGTTTTCTTAGAATTTGCTAAAAGCGAAGAATATGATTTAAATGAATTTTTAAGTAAATAAATAAGGAGTATTATATGAGAAAGGTTTATAAAAATCCAAAAGAATTAGCAACATGTTTAAAAGATTTAGTAGATTCATATTTAGATGACCTTATGGAATATGAAACTTTAGAAGAAAAAGTAATGATACTTGTTGAACATAATGGTGAAAGAATTTATAAAGATGATAAAATGTCTTCAAAAATACATACTGTAATAGAAACATCAAGAGCAGATATTATAAATAAAATAGTAAAAGATAATAAAAAATAAATTGAATATAGTAAAATATAAAAGGCGTGTATTATACACGTTTTTTTATATTTATTTAGAATGTTGAACTTAATTTTAAAAAATAGTTATGGTGTATAATTAATTTATTAGATAGGTTTTGTTGAATTTAAAACAAATACTTGTAAAGTGAAAGGAAAAAATACATGAGAATAAATAAGTTGTTAAGTAATTTTGGCATTTGTTCCAGAAAGGATGGGAATAGATTTATTGAAGAAAAGAGGATAGTTGTCAATGGAGAACTTTGCAGCAAAGGCCAATGGGTTGAATTAGAAGATGAAATATTTTTAGATGGAAAACCTTTAAAAGAAAAAGAAAAAATATATATAGCATTAAATAAGCCTGTTGGAATTGTATGTACTGCAGCAAAAGATGTTAAAAGCAACATAATTGAATTTATGGACTATAAAGAATACATATTTCCAGTAGGAAGATTAGATAAAGAATCACAAGGATTAATTATAATGACCAATGATGGTGAACTTGCTAACAAAATTTTAGAATCTAAAAACTTTCATGAAAAAGAATATATAGTAACTGTTGATAGACCTTTTGATGATGATTTTCTTAAAAATATGGGTAAAGGAGTTGAAATTTTAGGAGCTAAAACAAGGCCATGTATTGTAAAGAAAATTAATGAAGATACTTTTGATATAGTTCTAACTCAAGGTATAAACAAACAAATAAGACGTATGGCTAAAACTTGTGGATATACAGTAAAGAGGCTGGAACGTATAAGAATTATTAATATAAAAATAAATGGACTAGATATAGGACAGTGGAGGCATCTTACAAAAGCAGAAATTAATGAGTTAGAAAAGTGTTAATAAAACATGACAATAGAATATATTAAAAGAAGGTTCTTTTTAGGAGACAGCTAAAAAACAATATGTTTTTCAACTGCCTCCTTTTTAAAACTTTTTTGTTACCTATTTTTAAATTCAGCTAAAGTCCTATAATTTGCTTAATTTTAACATATACTCCTTGTGATTTAGGGGCGATATATCTACGTTTAACTTTTTTTGATTCTACAGCTTTAATATATTCATCTACTATAGATGAAGTTGATTTTACTTCTATTGTACTAAAATAATTAAGATGTTTTCTTTTTAAGTAATTAATTTTATTTTTAAAGTATGATTTGTTTTTCATCCAAGTAAATTGCTTATAAATATTTTTTTGATTAAATCCTGTATTATAAGCACCTGGTTCTATAATTGTTACTTGGATATTATTGTTATTTAGTTCATTAAGCTCTTCACGTAATGATAAGGCTATACATTCTAGGGCAAATTTAGATGAAGCATAAGGGCATAGAAATGGATATATAGTCTTACCTAAAAGAGATGAAATAAAAATTATTTTACCACTATTATTTTTTATCATTTGTTTAAGAACTAATTGTGTAAGCTCAATAGTGGAAAAAACATTAGTTTCAAAAACTTTTTTTAAATTTTCAATATTAATTTCCGCAATAGAACCAGAGTCTCCAATAGCTGCATTGTTTATTAAAACATCTAAATTTAAACTGGTTACTATATTTCTATCTATAGGATTTGTTATATCAAGTTTAAAACTTTTTATTGGCAAATTAAATTTTTTGCCAATACTATTTAATATAATAGCCTCACTATCCGTATGTGTTGTAGCATAAACTAGATGACCACGAAGGGACAATGCTATAGCAGCAGATTTACCTATTCCAGTTCCAGCTCCAGTTATTAAAATTTTCTTCATAAAAATCACCTTAACTTTTTAAAAGTATTATTAACATTAATATTAAAAAAAATTAAAAAAAATTAAAAAAAATATAAAAAGCTATTTACTTATAATGTAAAATCATATACAATATAAATAATAAATATTATTATTTAATAATTATTATTTAAAAAGGTGTTTAGGAAGAGATTTTATGAAGGTTATTGTTATAGGATGTACTCATGCAGGAACTGCGGCTATAGTTAATTTAAAGGAAGATTATCCAAACAGTGAAGTGGTTGTTTATGAAAAGAATAATAATATATCATTTTTATCTTGTGGTATAGCATTGTCTATAGGGGGAGTAGTTACAGAAACAGAAAAACTATTTTATAACTCACCAGAAAATTTAAAATCTATTGGTGTTAAAACTAATATGGAACATGAGGTTTTAGATATAGACTTGGAAAAGAAAATAGTTAAAGTTAAAAACTTGAATACAAAAGAAATATTTGAGGATAATTATGATAAGTTAATTCTTACATTAGGATCTTGGCCAATAGTACCTAATTTTGAAGGTAAGGATTTAGAAAATATATTATTATGTAAAAACTATAATCATGCAAAAGTAATTGAGAAAGAATGTAATTATGCTAAGAATGTAGTGATAATCGGAGCAGGATATATTGGTGTAGAGCTTGCAGAAGCTTTTGAAATGAAAAATAAAAATGTAACATTAATAGATGCTGAGAATAGAATAATGTCTAAATATTTAGATAAAGAGTTTACAGATATAGCAGAATCAGAGTTTGAAAATCATGGAATAAATTTAGTGTTAGGTGAAAAAGTTAAGTGTTTTGAAGGTACAGATAAAAAAGTATCAAAAGTAATAACAGATAAGGGATGTTATAAAGCAGATTTAGTAATTCTTTGCATAGGATTTGCACCAAATACAAATATTATAAAAGGCAAATTAGATACACTTAAAAATGGGGCAATAATAATTGATGAGTATATGAGAACAAGTGAAGAGAATGTTTTTGCAGCGGGAGATTGTTGCGTAGTAAGATATAATCCAGCTAAAGATACAAGATATATTCCGTTGGCTACTAATGCTGTAAGAATGGGAACTTTAGTTGCGAAAAATATAAAAAATCCAACGTTAAAATATATGGGAACTCAAGGTACTTCAGGAATTAAGATTTATAGTAAATCTATAGCATCTACAGGTTTAACAGAGGAAGTTGGTAGAGCAACTACATCATTAAATATAGGGTCTGTAATTATAAATGATAATTATAGACCAGAATTTATGCCAACTTTTAAGGAAGCTACTTTAAAACTAGTTTTTGATAAGGATACAAAAAGGATTTTAGGTGGTCAAATTATATCTGATGTAGATTTAACACAATTTATGAATACATTGTCTGTTGCAATACAAAACAATATGACAATAGAAGAACTAGCAATGACAGATTTCTTCTTTCAACCGCATTTTAACAAGCCATGGAGCTTATTAAATATAGCAGCTTTAGAAGCATTGAAAAAATATAAACAATAATTATTTACAGATAATGATTATTAATATATAATATAAAGTATAATAATTAAAACACGTATATTGCACAATGATAAAGTTAAATATTATTATACAAAAGGAGAAAATATTATGGAAAAAGTGTGTCTTTGTAGAGGCGTCACAAAAGAACAAATAATAGAATCTATAAAAAATGGAGCAAAAACATTTGAAGATGTAAAAGAAAAAACTGGTGCTGGAACTGGTGGATGTCGTGGCGGAAGATGTGAAGGAACAATAGAGACTTTAATAAAAGTATATGAAGAATAAAAAACTATGCTATATCTAAAATAAGATATAGCATAGTTTTTTACTTTAAATTTTAAATATATAAGTATAAGGTTCCAAGTTGACTTTAAAAATTATCCATTCCAAAACTTGGATACCTAAAATAGTGAGACATGCTCAGAATCACTTAGAATTTAACACTGCATATTGTATGAAAATATTTTAAGGTTAATGAATAAATTTAAGTTGGAGCTTGTTTCTCTATATAATTTAAAAGTAATAAATGTTTGAAAGCGATATACAAATAGAAAACTATGTTTATTTGGTTGTGGGAAAAAATGAAAATTTGACAAAAATAGTTAAAATGTTACAATATAATAAATTTATAATTGAATTGTTAAATATAATTTAGTAGAAATGTTGGGGGATAATATGGAGCAATGTTTAAAAAATAAAATATTAAAAATGATAAGCAATTATGAAGAATTAGGAAAAACTAAGAGACACAATAATAACTTAATAAAAGCATGTAATGCATTATCTCTTGCTATAGAAAATAGGGTTATAGATGCAAAAAGTACAAATGCAGCAATTAAAGTAATAAATAAAAATACATCTTTTTTTTCAGTTTTTAAAAATGATAACGTTTTACTTAGCTTGGCTACCACAATTTCTTTAACACATAATCCTAAATTAGTTTTTTTGGAGATTAAGGGAGTATATGAAAAGTTGCAGAAACATTTTAGTAGTAGTGAATATTTAGTTATGGCGGCTAACATCATCTATAAACATGGTAAAAAATATGGAATATATGAAACCGTAGAAAGAACAAAAATATCCTATGAGTTAATGAGAAAAAATCATAAATTTTTAACATCAAAAGAAGATTATTGTGCAGCTGCAATGATAGCAATGACTTGTGAAAATTTAGATGAAACATTTAATGATATTGAAAAAAATTATAAGTATTTAAGTGAAAATGGATTTCATAAGGGTAATGAACTTCAAACACTTACACACATGTTAAGTTTTACTAATGGTAATGTAGAAGAAAAGGCATCAAAGGTTATAAAATTATATGAATTTTTAAAGGAGAATGATTTCCCATTGAAAGGACAATTATTACCATTAGTTGGAATGGTTACATCTATTGTTAATGATAATGATAAGTTTTTAAAGGATGTTAAAAGTGTAGATGATGAGCTGAAAAAAAATGGATTTGGAAATTTTGTGTTTGGAAAAGATAATAGGGCAGTGGTATCAGTAGCACTTACATTGTCATCGTATACTGATTCCATGAAAAATAAAGTTATGAATGGGTTGATAGAAAATATAGCCACAAATACAATAACTAATGTATTAATAACAATGCAAATAATAAATATAGCTGCAATAGCATCACTTATATATGTATCAACAGAATCAAATTAAAAAATAATAATTACAAAGTTTAAATCTTATTTTTAAATAGTTATAAGTTTCATATAGAATTTATAAATAATAGTAGTTTTTTCATACAAAATGTAGAAAAAATATATATTATTGCTATAATCTTATTAGAGAATAATAAAAGGAGTAAGTTTAATGAAGAAGAAATTTTTATTTACAATATGCATAATTTTTGTTTTGGGGTTAATTGGTTGTTCTAATAAAGCTAAGAATATTGAAAATGTAGATGTATCCAATATGAGTTATGAGGATATAGAAAGTTATTCTAAAGAGAGTACTGTAAACTTTTATGGGTATGGTGGTAATGAAGTGATGAATAAGTGGTTTGATACTTATGTCATACCACAAATGAAGGAAAAACATAATATCACAGTAAAAAGAGTTGGAATGGATATAGAGAATATCATGAATAAATTAATTTCTGAAAAACAAGCAGGTAATGCAAGTGGAAATATTGATGTAGTTTGGTTAAATGGAGAAAATTTTAAATCTGCAAAAGACAATAGTCTATTATTTGGACCTTTTGTGGATAAATTACCTAACTATGAAAAATACATAGATAAAGATTCTGAAGATGTAAAAATAGATTTTGGAACAAGTGTAGAAGGATTAGAAGCGCCTTTTGGAAAAGCTCAATTTGTAATAGCTGTTGATGATTCTAAAATAACTGATACTATAACAAATTCAACAGATCTAGAAAAAATTATAAAAGCAAATCCAGGAAAATTTACTTATCCAGCGTTGCCAGATTTTACAGGAAGTGCATTTGTAAGAAATATAATATATGATATTGTAGGTTACGATAATGTAAAAGATCTTCCAGAAGATAAGGAAATAGTAAGAACGGCTATAAAACCAGCAATGGAGTATTTAAATTCTATAAAACCTTACTTGTGGAATAATGGTAGGACTTATCCTGCAACTTCTGCTCAACTTGAAAATATGTATTCTGATGCAGAAGTGTATTTTACTATGACGTATTCACCAAATGCGTTATTAGGCATGATAGAGACAGGAGAATTTAGTAAGAATACAAAAATTATTGAATTTGATAAGGGAAATATAAGCAATACACATTTCTTAGCTATACCTGGAAATAGTAAAAACAAAGCTGGAGCTATAATGCTTATAAATTTTTTGACAAGTATAGATACTCAAGCTTCTAAAAATGATATTAAAAATTGGGGAGATGTATCAGTATTAGACAAAAACAAAATTAATGAAGAAGATATGAAAAAGTTTGGTGAAAGTATTAGTATAGAAAAATCATTACCTGAATTAAAGGCAGGGTTGGTACCAATAATAGAAGAAATATGGATGGAAGAGGTTCTAGAAGGTGAAAAGTAGACTAAAACCATATATTCTTCTTATTCCAGTGTCATTAATATTATTAGGGATAATGGGAGTTGGAATAATAAATTGTATTTTTCAGAGTTTAGGATATTTTGAAGGCATAGGTCTTTATAATATAAGTTTTGCTTATTATAAGGAGGTATTATCAAATCCTAAATTTATAAGTTCATTCTTTTTTACGCTAAACATAGCGTTAATATCATCAATGTTAGCTACAATATTAGGAGTTATTTTTGCTTATTTCTTATCAAAAGATAAATTTTCAACATTTAGGTATGGATTAGTTAACCTTCCTATAATAATTCCTCATATAATAGTTGTATTGTTGATGATTATGTTGTTTTCAAAGACGGGATTTATTGCAAGGTTATTGTATAATATAGGAATAATAAATGATCCATCACAGTTTTTTTCTTTAGTATCTGACAAAAATGGTATTGGAATAATTTTAGTTTATCTATGGAAGGGAATCCCATTCACTGCTGTTACAACCTATAATATCCTAAAAAATACAAGTGATAAGTTGGAAAGTGTTGCTATGAATTTAGGTGCAAATAAATTGCAAAGTTTTATACATGTGATATTACCGTTATCCCTTCCAGCTATACTTTCGTCTTTTATTTTACTATTTGCTTTTTCATTTGGGGCTTTTGAGGTTCCGTTTTTAATAGGACCATCCACACCTAAAACTCTTGCAGTTGAGGCTTATTTAAATTATATAAGTTCAGATTTGACTAAAAGACCTATAGCAATGTGTATAAATGTTATATTATCATTATTAAGTTTTTTATTATTAATGATTTATAATAAAATTTTCAAAAAAATTTACAATTATAAAATATAGGTGAGAATGAAAATATGAATAAAAAAAATATTATAGATTTTACAATTATGATTTTAATAGCGCCACTTTTAATGCTATGTATATGGTCATTTACTAATTCTTGGCCATTTCCGTATATGTTTCCTAAAAAAATTTCTTTAAGAGGATTTGAATATCTTTTAATAGGGGAAAACTTACAAATTCTTTTAGTAAGTGTAACTGTAGCTATAGTAACTACTTTTATAACAATTATTATAAGTATACCAGCAGCTAAGGCGATAACATTATATGAGTTTAAAGGTAAAAAGTTCTTTGAATTACTTATAATATCCCCTATAATAGTCCCATTAATTTCTATAGTCATGGGAGTACATATAACTTTTATAAAATTAGGTTTAGCAAATACAATGGCAGGTGTTATTATAATAAATATATTGCCGTGTATTCCTTATGCTGTGAGAATAATAGGAGATGTTTACAATATAGTAGGAGATAAATTTGAAATGCAGGCAAAAATGTTAGGTGCTAATAGATATAATACTTTTAAATATGTAACTTTTCCATTAATATTACCAGGAATTATAGGAGCAGCAAGTATGTCTTTTATAATTTCTTTTAGTCAATATTTCTTAGTACTTATTATAGGTGGTGGAAATATTGTAACTTATCCCATAGTGATGTTTCCATATATTCAAAGTGGTGATAGAACAATATCCGCTTTATATAGTATGGTATTTTTGATAGTAAGTATAATTGTACTAATTTTAATAGAGTGGGGTGTAAAGCATCGCTATAACAGAGAAAAGAGTTTTTTTGATTAGTATATATAAAAATATAAATAGGGAGTAGATAATTTAAATGTCCAGTGTTGAGCTAATTAATATATATATAAAATTTCAAAATGTAGATGTTTTAAACAATATAAATTTACATATAAATCATGGAGAGATGATAACACTTTTAGGTCCTTCAGGTTGTGGTAAAAGTACTACTTTAAAGGTAATAGCAGGCCTTTTAAAACCAGATGGTGGAGATGTGATTTTTAATAATGAATCAGTAATTGAAAAAAAAGCAGACAAAAGGGATGCTGTTATAGTATTTCAAGATTATTCACTTTTCCCACATATGACGGCTTATGAAAATGTAGAGTTTGGTCTTAAAATGAGAAAATTAAAAAAATCAGAAAGAAAGGTAAAAGTGAGTAGGCTTTTTGATTTGGTAAAATTAAAAGGATATGAAAATAAGTATCCATCACAATTATCAGGGGGACAAAAGCAAAGGGTAGCTATAGCAAGAACTTTAGCAGTTAATCCTAAAGTTTTACTTTTAGATGAACCATTTTCAAGCTTAGATATAAATTTAAGAAATGAAATGAGAGAATTTGTATTAACTTTGCAAAAAGATTTAAATATAACTACTATACTAGTAACTCATGATAAAGAAGAGGCATTAATGATGAGTGATAAAATAGCTGTTATGTTAAATGGTACTATAATGCAATTTGATACTCCTATTAATTTATATAAAAATCCTAAAACTAAAGAAGTTGCTAATATATTTGGAGAAAGAAATTATATAAGTGGAAATATAAAAAAATGGTTTTTTAATAGTGAAATTTTAAATTTCAAAACCAATTACATAGAAAATTTAGATCATGTTGAAGTTATGATACCAAAAGAGGATATACAAATACATAAAAGTGATAAAACAGAGGGCATAGAGGGAATAATATATAAAAAGAAATACGTTGGTGAATTTACATATTATGATATAAAGGTAAAAGAAAATATAATTAAGACTTTTTCTAAAGAGCACTCATATAACAAAATGGAAAAAGTAAAAGTAAAAATAAATTTAGATAATATAGTTTATTTTAAATAAAAATATTATAAAATAAAGGGTTATTCAAACATAGAATTTATATTTTATGTTTGAATAATCCTTTTATTTTAATACTTAAAACTATGATTTTGAATTTAATAATAAAAGTAATATAGGGAAACAACCCCCTATTTAAATTTATTCAATAATTTTAAAATATACTGCCGAATTCTAAGTTATTCGTAGCATGTCTCACTATTTTGGGTATCCAAGTTTTGAAGTGAATAATTTTAAAAGTGAACTTGAAACCCTATAAGAATGATTAATATGCTAAATAAAGGTTTGAAATATTATATGTATCCATTATTGAGGAATATATTAAAAATGAATGTAAGTTTTGCTTAAAGATTATATGAAAATAAGGAACAATAAGTAAATAAAAATATGCTTACTTATACTTAATATCTATGATAACTAAGATTTGTAAAATGCTTAAAATGTGTTGTTTATTAAGAATAGATAGTTGTTTAATTATAAAATTGATTTGTGAAAATAAATAAAGTAAACAAAAATGTATTTACTTTTTGAAAAAGATATGATATTCTTTTAGAAACAAAACAAATATTTGAAACTTTAATTATGAAAATTTTCAAACTATTTTGTCAAAGGTGTTGATTTTATATGATTACATTTAGAATTTTAATAATATTCATATAAGATGACAGGTAATGTAATTTTAAAAGGGGATTATTATGAAAAATAAATATATTAAAATTTATAATGTTTATAGAAGGTATGTAAAAAATCATAGTAAAATTATTCTTTTAATGGTTAGTATATTAACTATATTGACTATAGCAACTATGTATCAACCTATAATAATGGCAAAGTTAATTGATAATATCATAGGTTCAAAATGGCAAAGGGTAAAAGTAATATTAATTAAATTCATAATTATATATGCAATAATTAGTATCTTAACAAATGCTACTGAATATGTAAAAAAAATTCTTGTTAATAAAGTTACTTTAAATTTAAGAAAAGATATAAGTTCAAGTATTTTAGATTTAGAAGTAAAAGAATTTGAATCTATATCAAAAGGTGAATTTATAACAATAATGAATAACGATATTGAAAGTATATCTACATTTTTAATTGAAAAAAGCGTAGTTATATTGGATTTAATTGAATTTATAATCTTAGGATTAGTACTATTTCTATTAAATTATAAATTAGCAATAATAATACTATTAAATTTTCCTATAAGCTTAGTAGTTTTCAAAATATTTGGAGAAAAATTGGCTTATTATGATAAAGAATATAAGGAAATTCAAGATGAATATAACAATTTTAATCAAGAGTGTATTTCAGGGTTCAATATAATTAATATTTTACAGGCTCAAAATACAATTAAATATAAATTTAATTGTATCATAAATAAACAATATATAAATTCTAAAAAAATTAATAAGGTTAATGTAAAATCAAATTTATTAGGTGAATTAATTAATGGAATATTATATACAATATTGATTTTAGTAGCTTGTTATGAAATATATAATGGAAGATTAACCATAGGAATATTTATAGCATTCAATAGTTATGCCTCTACATTTAGCAATTCATTATTTAATATAACTAGTATCAATAAAGATTTACAACAAATAACAGTTTCAATAAATAGAATAGAAAAGATTATTTCTGACAAAGCAAATAAATCTAAATGTTTAGATGATGAATATCCTATATTTAAGCATGAAATTTTGTTTAAAAATGTATCTTTTGCATATTCAAGGGAAATGCCTAAAATACTAAATAATATATCATTTAGATTAAAAAATAGATGTATTAATGGAATAATTGGAGAAAATGGTATTGGTAAAACAACAATATTGAAATTATTAATGAAATTATATAGCGATTATGAAGGTGAAATTTTATTTGATAATATTGAACTAAAAAAAATTTCTAAGAGTAAATTGTACAAAAAGATAACATATATACCACAGGATACATTTCTATTTACAGCTACTATAAAGGAAAATTTAACATTAGGAAATTTAAAATGTGATGAAAAGAGCATAATACATGTTTGTGAATCAGTAAATATTCATAACTTTATAGATGAGTTAGATAAGGGATATGATACTTTAATTGGAACAAAAGGAATACAGCTGTCAGGTGGACAAAAACAAAAATTAACTGTAGCCAGAGGTTTGTTAAGGAAATCAGAAGTTTTTTTATTTGATGAGATTACATCTTCGGCTGATAGCAATTCAGAAGAAAATATAATAGAGGTAATGAAGACATTAATTAAAATGAATAAAACTGTAATTATAGTATCGCATAAAGAAAAAATATTAGAAAATTGCGATAATATTATAAGATTAAATAATTGTTTATTAAAAAGTAAGGGGGTAGTTTGATATGGAAAGCAATGTTAGAATGGGGGATTTTTCATCATATGAAGCAGAAGAGGCGAATAGTATAACATTTTCATTAACACAAGATTGTCAGTTAAGATGTAAGTATTGTTATATGGTTGGAAAAAATAATAAGAATAGAATGACCTTTGATGTAGCTAAAAAAAGTATAGACTACATATTACAAAAAAGAGACTTATATTCTTGTAATGCAGTTCAATGGGAGTTTATCGGTGGAGAACCACTCTTAGAAATTGAGTTAATGGATAGAATTTGTGATTATATTAAGCAAAAAACTTTTCTTTTAGGGCATCCGTGGGCAATAAATTACATGTTTAATATATCTACTAATGGTTTATTGTATGATGATGAACGTGTACAAGCCTTTATTAAAAAAAATAGAAGTCATTTGTCTGTAGGAATAAGCTTAGATGGTAATAAGGAAAAAAATGACAATCAAAGAGTATATAAAGATAACAAAGGATCCTATGACGATGTTGTGAAAAATGTTCCTTTATGGTTAGAGCAATTTCCTGGGGCGTCAACAAAGGCGACATTTTCTCATGGAGATATTCATCTATTAAAAGATAGTATTATAAGTTTATGGGATTTAGGCATTGAAGAAGTATCTGCCAATGTTGTATTTGAAGATGTGTGGGATGAACAAGATCCAGTAATATTTGAAGAACAATTAAAAGAATTAGCTGATTATATTATAGATAATGGATTATGGGATAAATATAATGTTAGATTTTTTGATCCTAGTATAGGATTTCCACAAAATTCAGATGAGCATGAAGGCAAATTTTGTGGGGCGGGAAAAATGGTCGCGATTGACAATGAAGGCAATTTTTATCCTTGTACGAGATTTATGAGTTTCACATTAAATAATAAACCAGGATTAAAAATTGGTAACTTAATTAAAGGTATAGATAAAAATAAATTAAAAGCATTTGATCATTTAACAATTAAGACAATAAGTCCTAAAAAATGTTTGGAATGTGAAGTAGCATCAGGATGTTCATCTTGTAGTGGTCATAATTATGATGAATCAAAGTATGGTTCGGTATTTGAAAGGGCTACTGGCATATGTGAAATGCATAAGGCTAATGTAAAAGCTTGTGATTATTTTTGGGAACGATATAAACAGGTTACTAACTGTGAATCAGAAAGAGATAGAATCCGTATGTTAAAAAAGCAAGAAAAGGAAAAATTTTTGCAGATTATAATGTCTGAAGATATAAAGTCTACATGCAATTATGAAATTAAGAATAAAGAAAAGACATTTTTAATGAATGATGAGCAATTAAAAGAATCTATAGAATTTGCTGAAAATAATGATTTTAAACCAGTACTAATTGGTGATGTATTAAATAAAGAACAATATAAGGATTATATAAATATTACATCAACGGATAGTAAAAATGAAGATGTAATAAAAGTTTATAAAAGTGAGGATGAAATAGTTAATAATAACAGTAATATTATTATTAACATAAGAAAAAAAGACATATTTAAAATACACCAATTAGTAGAAATAGCAAGCAAAGGTTTCGAATACGTAAGAGTAAATTTGATGTTTTCAGATTTAGAAGAATGGACAAGCAGTGATGTAGAAGAATATAAAAGCCAGTTAGATAAACTTATAGATTTAACTCTGGAAAAGAAAGGTGAAGATAAAGTATTAGAAATTAACACCTTAAATAATGTAAATCCTCAAAACAATAAGGTTTATAGTTGTGGTGCAGGTAAAGAGCTATTTGCTATTGGACCTAATAAAAAATTATATCTATGTCCGGCGTTTTATTTTAATTATGAATACTTGGATATTGGTGATATTAAAACCGGTATTAATTATGATAAATTAGAAATTCTACAAAGAAATATTAATAAAATAAAAAATGATGATAAAAAAGGCGTTTGCAAAAAATGTATATATGCAAATAAAAAACAGACAAATGAGTTGTATCTAAGCTCAGAAATACAAGAATTAATAACAGATATAGAAATTAAGAAAAGTAAAGAATTAATAGAACAATTGATTGGGTAATGAAGGAGGAAGTTATGGAAAAAGCAGCAATGGTAAGTGAATATGAAAAAAGATGTGTATTTAATATAGAAAAGAGACTAGATAGTTTGGAGCTAGTAAAAGGATCATTAAATCATACAGATTTAAATCCAGGTGAACTTATGGAGCTTAAGGAAATGGTGGATAAGGAGGATGTAGAATTAAAACTTCAACAGGAAAATTGGTGGAATAATGTATGTGAAAAATATAAATTAAATATTAATGATATAGAGAATTATATACTGTGTTTTGATACAAATGAAATTTATATCAAATAATTATTGTATTTAAAATAACACTTAATTAAAAATAAGATAATTATTAATGGAGGGGATTTTATGAGAACATTGTATTCACAAAAAAATAAAAACAAAGCTACTACTAATGATGGTTGTGCAGGTTACTGCTTATTCTGGTGTATGGGATATTGTAAAGGTTACTGTGCTGGGAACTGTAAAGGATATAATAAAGCATAAATAAATTTTAATTTAATAAAGGTTTTATAAAAATAAGTATTTAAAATTTAGTATTATAAGTGTTATTTTTAATAAAAAAGGGGCTATCTCATAATGTAAAATATGGGAGGCCCTTTAAATTTATTAATAATTAATTTATGAAAGAAATATTAAAAAATAAGTATAAGAAAAATTCTATGAAAATGTATAGTGATTCAAAAGTAAACATAAATCTATATAGAAATAAATTTATAAGAAAAGGGAATATTATAGAAAGATAAGTTATAAATGAAAAATATAATTTTCATTCATAAAAAAATAAAAAATAAAGGTGATAGTATGAAAAATATAAAAAAGGCTATTTTTGCTGGCGGATGTTTTTGGTGTATGGTTAAACCGTTCTTTAAATATGATGGAGTATTAGATGTGATTGTAGGGTATACTGGTGGAGAGTTAAAAAATCCTAGTTATGAACAAGTTTGTAATGGTGGCACAGGACATTATGAAGCAGTGGAAATTACATATGATGAAGATATAATAACTTATGAAGAACTAGTTGATACATTTTTTAAATCTATAGACCCTACAGATAATGAAGGACAATTTTTTGATAAAGGAGAAAGCTATAAAACTGTAATATTTTACAGTGATGAAGCACAAAAAGATATAGCTATTAAATATAAGGAAAATCTCGAAAAAAGCAATAGATTTGATAAACCTATAGCTACTGATATAAAACCGGCAAAAGTTTTTTATAAAGCTGAGGATTATCATCAAGGGTACTACATAAAAAATCCATTAAGATATAAGGCATATTATAAAGGATCAGGAAGGGAGCATTTTTTAGAAAGTGTGTGGAGAACATCAAAAAATGAAAAAGAAAAATTAAAAAACTCTTTAAATAGACTTCAATATATAGTAACACAGGAAAATGGAACAGAACCTCCTTTTGATAATGAATATGATAATCATTTTGAAGATGGGATATATGTAGATATAATATCTAAAAAGCCATTATTTTCATCTAAAGATAAGTTTAAATGTTCCTGTGGATGGCCAGCATTTTCAAAACCTATAAATGGAGGGTATGTAAAGGAGAAAGAAGACTTAAGTCATGGAATGATGAGAATTGAAGTAAGAAGTGCGTCAAGTAATGCTCATTTAGGACATGTGTTTGATGATGGACCTAAGGAACTTGGTGGGCTTAGATATTGTATAAATTCAGCTGCACTGGAGTTTATACCAAGGGATAAAATAGATGAGTTAGGTTATAGTAGATATAAAAAATATGTTTAATAAAAATCCACAAAATTTTTGTGGATTTTTATTTTTCATTATAAAGTTTTTTTAGGGAATAATCATCCATAAAATAATTAACTATATAACCCATTAGGATTACACCGGGGATGTCTATAATTAATCTAATTAATGTAAACTCATATCCTAAAGAGGATATTTCAAAGAGTAATGTTGAGATTTTTGTTACACACCAAGCATTCATAAAGATTATAATATTTGAAAATTTTACCCCTTTTTTTATTAAAACAGCTGTAAAGGGAAAGGCAGCATACATTGGTCCTGCTGCTAATGAACCAATAAGCATGGCAAAAAAAACTCCTAATGCACCGGAGTTATCACCCATATATTTCATAAGAGTTTTACGTGGAACCCAAACATCCATAAGGCCAAGCAAAATCATAATAGGTGGCAACACCATTAGCATTTGTAGAAAGTTTGATTTAGCACTTTCAAAAGTATTAAATGCTATATATGGATTAATAAAAAATATTATTATCAATATAAGCAAAGCGGTTAAAAAGAAAGAATAACGTTTTAAAATTTTATACAAATTATTCATAAAATCATCATAACCTTTCCAAACAAAAAAGCTACTAAAAAAGAAAATAGGAAAGCTATAAAGTTTCTAAGAAAAGCGGCTTTTTTACCGATATACTTGGCTTCCAAAGAAAAAGTCATAATTCCAACTAAAGTTAAAGTAGAAACTAATGCAGCCACTTGACTATAACCAGCACCATTTTTAAGTAATGTGTTCCCCGTTGAAAAAGCAACAAAGGTTGGCATCATTGTAATAGAACCAATCATTGATGAAATTAAGACTCCTAAAAATCCGGAATTTTCACCTATTAACTTAGAAATACTTTCCGGATTTAAGATAGCAAGAATCAGTCCTATGGTTATAATTATGCCTAGAAATTGAGGCATAATAGCTTCAAAGGATTTGATAGAAGACTTAAGTGCTATTTTAGTTTTTTCTTTGCTTTTAAAAAAAGAAAAACAAAGAAGAATAGTAGCTAAAAAATATAAAATAAATCCGGTCATAATAAAACCTCATAAATACTATCATTATATAATATGATAAATTATTTATAATGTTATGTTATTTCTTATATAAAATCTTGAAATTATTCACATAATGGATTAATAAGTTCATATTTTTCAGTAAGATTTTCTTCACCCCATTTACACATTTCTTCTAAAATGTTAGATAGGCTATTTCCCTTTTCTGTAATGCTATATTCAACTTTAGGTGGAACTGTTGGATAAACAGTTCTTGTAATAAGTCCATCCGTTTCTAATTCTCTTAATTGGTTTGTTAATGTTTTATGTGAAATATTTCCTATGAAGTTTTTAATTTCTCCAAATCTTTTTGTACCCTCATATATTAACAAATGTAATATTAATGGTTTCCATTTACCACCAATTACATTTAAGGTTATCTCCATTTCACAAACAACTTTAATTTTATTCATATAAGCCTCCGTTAAAAAATTTATTTATATTATATTATTAGTTGACAGCTTATTTAAGTTTTCTCACTTGATAAATGAATAACTTAATTGTTATATAGTAACCTAAAGGTTACTATATAACAATTAAGTGCGTACTTTAAAGATTAAATTAACATAGGTATAATTAATTTGCAACTATATGATTTTAAGTGGATTTTTAAGATTATTCATTCAAAAAGGTGGATACCCAAAATAATGATTGATGCTTTAAGGCAATTAGAATTTAAAACTATAGTTTTATACAAACTATATAAACAATAAAAAATTATAATTTTAGTCTATGGAGGTAAAATATGAAGAAATTAATTGTAGTAACAGGTGCAAGTTCAGGTATTGGAATGGAAACAGCAAAAATGTTTTCTAAAAACGGTCATCCAGTCTTATTAATATCAAGAAGACTAGAGATTATGGAGGGTTTAAATCTAAAAAACTCTATATGTAAATCTGTTGATGTTACAAATAGAGAGGAAATGGAAAAAGCAATAAAAGAAGCTGAAAGTAAATACGGCAAAGTTGATTGTTTAGTAAACTGTGCTGGAATTATGTTATTAGGTCATCCAGAAAAACAAGATTATACTGAATGGGATAATATGATAGATGTAAATATAAAAGGAATATTAACAGGTACAAGTATAGTATTAAAAGATATGGTTGAAAGAAATGAAGGTACTGTTATTAATATAAGTTCAATAGCAGGTCGAAAAACTTTTGATAATCATGCAGTGTATTGTGGAACAAAGTTTGCAGTTCATGCAATTTCAGAAAATATAAGAAAAGAGGTTGCAAGTAGTAATGTAAGGGTTATAACAATAGCGCCAGGCGTTGTTGAAACGTCACTTTTATCACATACAACTGATGAGGATATAAAACATGATTATAATCAGTGGAAAGAAACTATAGAAAGTGGTTTAGAAACAAGGCAAGTAGTAAATTGCATAGATTTTGCATATAATCAGCCACAAGATGTTTGTATAAGAGAAATTGTTATTGCTAAGACAAAACAAGAAGATTAAATAATTTTACAAGCTAAATTTCAAATATAGATAAATTTAGAGGGTGATTTTAAATACCCTCTAAATTATTTTTTATAATACATAGGATTCTATAATTCTTTACCCATCATAACAATTTTGTCAAAGGTATGAAATCCTCTTTTTTTATAAAACTTTTCATTACTATCATCTTTTGAGGTAAATAATACAATCTCTGTTATCCCTTTATTTTTTAAACGTTTTTCAAATTCTTCCAAAATCATCTTCCCCAAACCCTTATTACGAATATCATTTCTAACACAAAATTCTTTAATATTAAATATAATTCCGTTATAAAATTGTTCTTCATTTCCTAAAATCATACCACAAATTAACTCATCTTCATATGCAATAAGACCATATGCACCGTCACAATTCATCATTTGACATAGTCGTTTTGAAGCAGTTTTAACTGTCCACTCATCATTCCAAGGTGGAGAATTGAAAGTAGTAACATACATATCTACAATGAGTTCTATGTTTGAAATATTCATCTCTTTAAAATACATTATTTTTCCCCTTTTATATATTTATATCTTAAATAAAAAATAAACTCTTAAAGTCTAATATTTATTTTTTATATAGGGTTCCAAATTGATTTTTAAAATTAATCCCTTTAAAACTTGGATGCCCAAAATAGTGAAACATGCTCCGAATCACTTAAAATTCAACACTGTATCTTGTGTGAAAATATTTTAAAGTTATTGAATAAATTTAAATTCGAGCTTGTTTCCCTATAACTATAGTTAAGTTATATACTAATTATAACATGATTTCTAAAAATTTCTATGTATCCATAGTTTTAAATATATAAGGTTTTAAAATAATTTTTTAACTTATACTTTTATTAAAAGAGAAATTTTTTGTAGAATTGGTTTTAATAAAATATCTAACTTATTTAAGTTTTAGAGAAACTATTGAAGGTGTTTCACATGGATAATACTAGTGATATACTAAATAATGAAATAGAATAGCTTAAAATATATAATAAAATAAGGGGAAATTTAAAAAAATAAAAATATGTAGGTATTAAATACGCAATTATATTTTTATATAAAATAATATATCTAATTATTTGGATTATAATAAGGAGGTTTTATGGACTATATTCAGGGTGGGTTAAAGTTTTTAATGGCTTTATTCATGTTTATAATACTTATTAGAATTTTTATGAAAATGGGAAATTATTCATGTGAAAAATTAGGGCTTGAAAAATTTTTTCTATATTTATGGAAAAAAATAAGGGGAAAATAAATTAGAAATATGATAGGGAGGTGAACTTTAGTGGGGGATACTTATAATATTCTCTCACAAAAGATAATATATGAATAAAAAAATAAGTTTAATATACGAAAATGGGAAATTTAGTGTTTTAGTAAATGATACTATAATAAATGAAGAAAGTAATTTAGAGAAATCTATTGATAAATTTAAAAAAATAATAGAAGATAACTCATCAATCCAATCAATTAATTGGGAGAATATAGTGAAAAATATAAAAGCGTTTGATAATAAAGAAATAATAATTGATGATAAATATAAAACTATGACTTTTAATGAGGTGAAATACTTTTATAATACAGGAAAAGTATTCTATATAAGAAATGGACAAATGACTGAATTAAGAGGTTCTTATAATTTGTTTTATTGCGGTTTGAAAATGATTTTAAAAGGAAAAGTTAAATCTTGTGAGGAGTTATCAGAATTTCTAACTAAAGTTTTAGAAAATAAAGCTGTATACACAATCAATGATACTAAAGTTAGAGTATCTAGTCCTAAATTTAATTATGGTTTTGCAGAATATGATTATGTAAATGATAAAATAGATAAAGGAACATCAGTAGAAAGTGGTAACTTTGAAAAATTTAAAGAATATGTTTTAGATAGGCTTATGTAAAATGTAAATAGATATTTATATAAAAATAGAGATATTGCCATGAAAGTTTTGAAATTTGTGGTGATGTCTCTATTTTTATTTAAGATATAAATAAAATTTAATATAAGAAATAAAAGAAATAAATAAGTTAACTTCTTATGAATAATGTAAATAATGCGTATATATAAGTTACAATGTATCCTACATATTTCTACAAAAATAGCAATGAAATAGAAATATAATATATAGATAAAGAGATTAAAGAAGAAATAAAATTGTAGAAATACTAGATGGAATAAAACATATTATAAGTGAATCTGAAAAATAGATAATCAATACTTAATAAATTAGAGGGTGAATATGGAAATGAAACCAAACGAAAGTATAGAATTAATTCCAGTTAAAGTAGAGACAAAACATATATTAGAAAACTTAATGACTTTATATTTGCATGATTTGTCTGAATTTGCAGATGACTTAAAAATCAATATAAACGGAAAATTTGAATATGATGGGGTAGATTTATATATTACGCAAGATGAATTAAAGCCTTTTTTTATATATTTAGAGGATGATATTGTTGGTTTTATTTTGTTAAACACAGGAAGATATGTTCCAAAAGGGGTAGATTTTGTTGTAAATGAATTCTTTATATTGAAAACTTTTAGAAGAAAAGGAATTAGTACTTTAGCAATAAAAAAATTATTTGACAACAATAAAGGAAAATATAAAATTGGACAATTAGCGAATAATAAAATTGCCATACATTTCTGGAAGAAATTTTATAAAATACAAGAGATAGAATATAAGGAATCTATAGAAATAGTTGATGGTTTTGAATGTTATTCTCAACTTTTTTATATTTAAAAATGGAGGAATATAGTGAAATAAATGTTTATAAGAAAAATAGATGGAAATGTTGAAATTATATATGATAAGGAATATATAATGCCAGGTTATGTAACCGAAAAAGTAGAAGCACATTGGAAAGAATTGTTAAAATCTGGAAGAAATTTTACTAGGGGAACTGTATTTACTATAAATAATATAGAAAGTATAGGAAAAGATTTAAATGTTTATATACAGTCTACAGATTATGCCCATTATTTATATACAATTCATAATAATATAAAAGATTATGCGTGTAGGGTTATTTATGTATCTATATTAGTTGAAACTATAGATTCAAGTTTTGTTATAGGAGAAATGGCTTGTAATACAGCATTGCCTAATAGATTGCAGTGCTGTGGAGGAGGATTTGATGATGAGGATTTAATTGAAGGTAAAATTGATATTTATAATAATATACAAAGGGAATTATATGAAGAATTAGGAATTAATCTATATGATACCGATACAATATGTAAAGTTCAGCCTAAGTATATACAAAGCGGAGGAGAACATAATTTTATAGGATTAGTATTTAAGGTTGAATTAAAAATTAGTGAGAAGGAGTACATTAAATTATACAAAAAGTATATAAAAAAATTGAAAATGAAGAATGTAGTTCCAGAATTTAAATCATTAGTCTTTATTAAATCAGATTCAAGTCCTGTAAAGGATTTCTTCAACAAAGATAAGAGGTCAAGGGCAGATTATTTAGAAGAATTACTTATGACAGAAGTAGAATCATATTGATTGCTAATAAATTGAAAAAGTATTAAAACTATTGCAGAGGTGGTTTAAAATTAATATTTATTTAATTAGACATGCTAAAGATGATGAGAGATATAGAGGTGGATGGAGTCAGTTAGATTTGATATCGGAAGGCAAAGAACAAGCTAAAAAACTTGCCGAATTTCTTTATTTCAAGCAAAAAGAGTTTAAAATAACAAAAATTATTTCGAGTGATTTACCAAGAGCTTTATCTACAGCAAATGAAGTAGTTAAAAAACTAGATATAAGAGTTGAACTTGATAAAGAGTTAAGAGAGATGAACAATGGCGATTTAGCAGGAATGTTGAATAAAGAAGCATTAGTGAAATATCCTGGATTGTTTTTTAATACTTTAAGAATGGATGAGAAATATCCTAATGGTGAAAGTCCAGATGATTTTTATAAGAGAGTAAAAAGATGGTTTGATGATGTGATATGTAAATATAAACATTCTAACGAAAATATTTTAATTGTAACTCACGGTGGTGTAATAAATATAATATGCCACGTTGTAAAAGATATTGAATGGACTAATAAAAATAAACTATTTAAAACTTTAGATGTTGCAATTTACAAATTAAATTGTGAAGGAAAGTTGGAATTTGAGATAGAAAATTATAATGATTTTTTGAAAGCGGATTTTTGATAAAAAATTAATAAAATTTTATTAGACGAAGATAGATTTAATGAGTTAAATAAAGAAATTAAATAAAGAAATTAAATAAAGAAATTAAATAAAGAAATTAAAAATAGTATAGAAGAATCAACACATTTAACAGAATTTAATTTTTAAATGATTCATTAGAAAAATAAATTTATTTGGGTAGGAGATAGATGAAATGATTAAAATTGTAGAAGTTAAAGCCGAGGAAGAAGCAAGTAAACTAAAAAGTAAGTATATTGAGAGTTTAAAAACTCCAATAGATGGTTTTTGGCAGAATGTAGAAGTGGCTAGTTCAAAATGTTATGAAATTTTGTACAATGATAAAGCTGCAGGGCACTTTTGTGTAAATTCACGTAAAATATTAGTACAGTTTTATGTTTCTAAAGAATACTACATGAATGTAGAAGAAATTTTTAAATATATTATTACAAGTGAGATAGTAGAAAAAGCGGGGGTTTCTACAAAAGAACCAGAATTTATGTCCTTATGTCTTGACTATCATAAAAATATAGCTGTAGATTCATATCTTTTTACAGATAATGAAAAAGTACGATATGAATTAAATAGTTTTTCAAAGTTATCTTTTAGATTAGCTCAAAGGCAAGATATAGATGAGATAAAAAATAAATGTGATCTGGCGTTTGAGGGATATTATGAGGGGTTAATAGATAATGATCAGTTATTTGTTTTATATGATAATAGTAACTTACTTGGAATTGGAGAATTTAGAATAATTAAGACACATGGAGAAAAATATGGTGATATAGGTATGCATGTGGTTGAAAAATATCGTAGAAATGGAATAGGAATTTATATTAATGTTAAGTTAAAAGAACATTGCTATAGTAAAAATTTAATTCCAATGGTTTGTTGTGATGTAAAAAACATTATATCTAAAAAAACTTTAGAAAAATCAGGCTTTATAGCTAATCATAGAATTATATTTTGTGAATTCTAATTATTAAGAGTTAATAGGATTAGTAATCCGTACGGATAATRGTAGTCAATTTATTAGTGGTATCTTTGAAAAATCTTGTCTTGATGAAAAKGTTATTCATGAAAGAATACCTGTTAAAAGTCCAAATTACAATGCTTTCATTGAATMATATCATAGATATCTTYAAGAYGAATGCCTTACTGGAAGTATATATTGGAGTTTAGATGATATYCGCAATAATATAAATGATTTTGTTTATAGATATAACAATGAGAGAATACACTCTTCAATTGGATATGTTACACCACACGAATATTATCTTAAGAATTTAATGTGTGTTTAAAAATTTAAGCATATATTAGTATAAGTTAA
>NZ_BAAABH010000028.1:0-47065 GCF_054767855.1 Clostridium sp. CTA-19
ATAATAAATTTATATCTAAARTTTTTAATGGAGAAAAATACTACTGGCTAGATTATGATGAAATGTTAGAAAATCTACTTATTCTTAATATAAAAAAAGATACACTTTATAGAAAGCTTAAAAARCTTTGCAGAAATAAAATTCTTAAACATACTGTGTTAAGAGATAACGGATCATATTCCTTTTATGGTTTCACAGAAATCTTTTATAAAATATTTGATATTAAAAATAATAATAATTCTAAAAATAATCATAGTGAAAAATCTCCGAATACATCTATGGATAAAAATACCGATAGTCTTGATAATTCTTTTTCTTCTTCGGATAATTTGCAAAACAGTTGGGATTCTCCCCATAATACTATGGATAAAAATCCTGACAATATGGATTTAGGTGATTTTATGTCCGTATCAAAGGGACTTTTTAAAGACCTTCATGGAGATAATTCCTTGATGAAAGATATATATAATATATTAAATAACATAACAATGTTATTTAATAATATAAAATCTATAAATAGATTTTATATAAATAATCAAAAAGATAATAATAATATATATAATAATATAACAACAACAACTACTAACAGTAGTACTAGTAGTACTTCTAATAGTTTTAGTTATAATTTAAATAAGGATTTAAATCCTATAAACTCTAAAGTTTATTCTTACTACAGCGAAAATGGTTTTGGTAATCTAACTACAGATGCAATTTTAACTTTAGATAGGCTTATAGATGATAATGACACATTTACTGTTATAGATGCTATGGAAGAAGCAATTAGCAAAGGAAATGTTAGACTTTGCTATGTTGAAGGTATTCTTAAAAATTGGAAAATTAACGGTAAGAAGATAATGCAAAGGCAATATAAGAACTCATCTTCTAACAAAGATACATTTAATAATTTTCATCAAAGGAAATATGATTTTGATAAATTAGAGAAAGAACTTTTAGGCTATGATTTTTGTTAATATAATGACTATAGAGTTTCATACTTAAAACTTAATTTTATAGCTTTAATCAAGTCAATAATTACTATGTTTCTAGTACTACTAAATACACTATGGGATAAAAAGATAGTTCTCATTTAGTTTTTAATATAAGTTTATTAAGATTTCGTTATAAGCAATAATTTTATACTAAAAGGTACAGACGAATAATCGTCTATTTTACTATATTTAGGGGTTGATGCTTTTCTTCATTTCGTTTATCTTCTAACTACTGAAGATCAGTCCCTAACATTATATTTGGGATAAAGCACCTAGCTAAGCAATGCTTTAAAATTTCTATGTCCTAACAAGAGGGACAGGTTCATTTGCGGCTAGTTGCTTTGTTTAAACCGTAGATTCTATAATTAATGTATATCCATAATAAGATAAGTAAAGAACCAGTACCTTTCTTAACTTTTATAAAAACTACTTAAAATCAATATTTTTTAATACAACCTAAAAGAGACATATGTTTTAAACACGCTTCTTAATTCTTAATTCTTAATTTATATTATTAAATAATTTTTTTCAAGAATAACTCCACATCTTTAGGCCTTTTCAATATTACAACTTTATCTTTAAATTCTTTTTCTATATTTTTATAATGATTATGTTTTTCTTTAGTTCTACCCTCATGTAGAATCCACCAAATGAATTCTACATCAATTTTTTCTATACACCCTTCAGCCATACTTTCTCGGGTTCTATTTTGATTCTTAAAATATCTTTTTATAGCTCTATAAATACATATCCTACGAGGGAAATCTAAAAAAATAATTTTATCAGCTTGCTCTAATCGTTCTTTCTGAAAAAAATCATTATAGTTTCCATCAATTACCCATGACTCATTCTTCATAAATTCCCAAGTTATAAAACGGCATTCTTCTGTATCACGCTCAACCCAATTTGGTAAAAACTTAACTGTATCAAGAAATAAAACAGGTATATCATAATGTTCTGCAAGTTTTCGAGCAAGTGTTGACTTTCCACTACCGCTATATCCAATTATTGCTATTCTCATAGAATACCCCTCTTCCTAATGAATTAATAATATATAAAATCTAATACATTTTCGATAAGTATGTCTAAAATTCCTCCATTAATTTTTAAAATTTAAAATTTTTATGTTTATACTTTAAATCCTATATTTATAGGGAAACAAGCTCCAATTTAAATTTATTCAATAACCTTAAAATACTCTTATACAAGTTACAGTGTTGAATTCTAGGTGATTGGGAGCATGTCTCACTATTTTAGGTATCCAAGTTTTGGAATGGATAATTTTAAAAGTCAACTTGGAACCCTATAGCTTTTTTAAAACTTTATAAAATAAAAAAACATATATTGTCATATGTTTTTTTATTTGTTTTCAATTGATTATATTATAATGTTATAAGCATGCACGTAAATCTAAGCCATTCTATTTCAATACTATAATTGAGAAATTTTTACAAATAAATTAATTACTTTTTTCTAAGTCTTTTATAATATTATTTATTTCCTCTAAATTTAATTCTGTTGTATCAATAATAATATCAATATCTATACCTTTTTTTAAAAGTTTTTTAGCTATTTCTCTTTTGCCTTCCTCTCTACCTTCTTCTCTACCTTCTTCTCTACCTTCTTCTCTACCTTCCTCTTTTCCAACTTGTTTATAATGTAGTTTTCTAATTTCTTCTATAGTCATTTTAAATGCACCTCCACTTTTCTTTTTATACTCATCAAACTTTTTTTCTAATTCATGATTTTCAATTAAAAATAAGTATTCTAAAAAGTCTACTAATGCCTTTATTTGCTCATTATTTTTTACTTTATCATAGTTTTTTAATTCATCAGCTAAATTGATTTTTGCGTCGTATATTTCTTTATCAGTTACACCTGTTTCCAGTAAACTTTTTGCCATTTTAAAAACCAATTTTAATGGGTTATTTTCACTAATTTCCTCAAAATTTATTTTCTCTATATCTATAGTTCTAAAATTATATGTTAATATATCATTATCTATTTCTGGCAACTTATAAACATACCTTTTATCTTTTCCACGTTGCCCCTTGTAAGTATATATTGCTGCAGCTACTATTTCTGATTTATCTTTTTGTTTATATCTAAACTTATCCCATATTCTGTAAAAATATCTAAACATTCTTTCCCCAAAAACTTCATGGTCACTACTATAACTTTGTACTTCCACATGTATAAATAGTATTTTACTTCCTTCATTTTTTAACCTTACTTTTATTATCTTATCTGAAATTATTTTCTCGCTACTGTCTCTATCAAATATATCCTTTTGAATTTCTTGCAATTCTTTATCTAGTGATTCGGTTCCTAAATTCCAATTTATCTTATTAAATATCTCTGGGAAAAGTAGTTCTACTATTTCTGTTTCAAAAGCTTCTAATATAGACTTCCAAGCTGCATCAAAATCATGTTTTTTAGCCAATTTATTCACATCCTTTGTTTATCTAATTATATCATAATTTAATTATTTTCTTCATCTCTTTATTTCATAAATAATTATTGTATTACCTAATTTAGTTACACAATTTTATTGTAAAAGGTTTTAATAAAAATTTTATTAGTGAAAATAATGCTTTAATGTTATTAAAAGAAAAAAATATTATAAAGATAAAATATTGGAACAATGTAATAAAATAATAAATATTGATGATTTTAAACTTAAATAAAATTCCTAGCTAAACTATATATTTTTTAATATATAATTTAACTAGGAATTTTTCAGTAAACTTACTTTATGCTTTTTTAGTCTATAATAAATCTTTTACATTCAACTTTAACTACAAACTTAATTTTATGCATATTACACTTTTACTTTCATTTCACTTGAGCTATCCATATTTTTATATTCCTTGAAAATTAAATATAACGCCATAATAAATACTGTTCCATCTACTAATGGTGTTGCAAGCCACACCCCATAATTTCCTATTATTTTAGGAAGTATTGTTATTGTCGGTATAAAAAGTATTACTTGCCTTAACAAAACCATAATACTAGCATTTTTTCCATTACCTATTGATTGAAAAAAAGTTATTCCCATAATTATTGTTCCCAACACTGGGAATACACTATACATAGTTCTAAAGCTAACTATTCCTGCCTTAACAGCTTCTACATCTGTTATAAATAATGCTAATACATTAGCTGAAAAAATTTCAATAGGAATCCAAAATATTAATGCCAAAACTGTTGCTCCTATTATAAATATATTGGTAGATTTTTTTACCCTTGAAAATAATTTTGCTCCATAATTTGTACCTACTACTGGTTGTAACCCTTGACTCATCCCCCAAAGAGGAATAAAGGAAAATGCTTGTATTCTTAAAACTGCACCCATTAATATTAACTGACTTTCTCCACCATACTTTGATGCCATCCTATACATTAAAGTTTGTTGTAGAATACTCATTAGTTGCATCATCATAGCAGATAATCCTACTGAAAATATTTGAGGAAGAAGTAGTCTTTCAACTCTTATTTTATGGAATCTTACAGTTTTACTCTTCTTAATAAAATATATCATTGTTATTACAAATTGTACAAATTGAGAAGATATTGTAGCTACTGCTGCACCTTCAATTCCATATTCGCCAAAAGCTATAATTAAAATAGGATCTAAAATTATATTTAATATTGCTCCTATACCCATAAAAATCATAGCTTTATTCATAAGTCCTTCACCACGCATTATCATATTAGCGCTTTGTGCAAAATTAACAAAAATTGAACCTAGAAAAACAATTCTAATATATCTTACTGCTAATTCTAATATTTCTCCTTTTGCTCCAGTTAAAAGTAATAACTTTCTAGCAAATATTATACCTAAAATCATAACGGCAAGTGAAAGTAATAAAACTAAAGATAGTAAATTTCCCATAATTTTATCTACAGTTTCTTGGTCATTTTTCCCTATAGCCCTAGCTAAAACCGAAGCAGATCCGATACCTACTAAAGTAGCTATGGCACAGTTAATTAAAGTAAGTGGATATGCTACTGATACAGCTCCCATAGCATTTTTTCCTATTAATTGTCCAGCAAAAACTCCATCCATGAAAGAATATAAGCCTATTACAACCATACCTACTATTGCTGGAACACATAACTTAACCATTAATTTTTTAGGATCTTCATTTATTAATTCTTCTCTATTTTTACTCATAAATTTATCCCTCCATTAACCCATTAATTATTAATAAATATTAATAAATCTAAAACACATATTAATCCCCCCTTAAACTTCAATTGACTTAAATAGTAAAATAATGATATAATTACCTTATAATAATGATAATCATTATCATTATTATATTTCAATATATGCTATAAAATTTTTACTTATACACTTATATATAATTCTATTTAGAATCATTGTCAATTGATAATACAATAGTTGTCTATTAGCGGAAATTTAATGTCTTATTCTGGTATTTAAAATAGGGGGTATTTATGAAAGATATTATAAAAGAAATGCATGAACCTTGTTTATTTAAATGTGGTTTTCGCCCTGTCAAATCTACTTTTAATTATAACAAAGAAGGCCTATGTTATTGTGTATCACCTAATAAAGGTAATGGATATTACTGGGTATATGCTAAGGAAAATCTATTTTCTATTTCTATACAGGACTATGTTCTTTATGATGATCTTTTTTTAGAGTATAAACAACCTACTTACATAGGAATAAACTATTATGATTCTATCTCAAAAAAAGAGCTTCAACCTTATAAACAATTTAATAAGAGTTGTATACGAGGACATATTTCCAACAACGATTTATATAGAGCAATTTACCATAGAAATATTCCAGTTCATTCAGTTGGTATAGAAATAATGCCTGAATTTTACGAAAACTATTTAGATATAAAATATCCTGGTGAATTTAAGAATCCTCAATTTGCATTTAACTCTATTAATGACATAAATGACTTTTCAGAGCTTATATTTGTCTTTAGACAAATAAGGAATTTTCGTGGTACTGGCGCTGCTGCTAAGATGTATTACGAAAGCAAAGTTTTTGAAGCATTTTCTTTAATAATAGAGAAAAATAGAAACTTTACTAAAAAAAAGATTTTAACTTCTCAGGATTCACATTTTCTTTCTTTAGTACATGATTATATTGAAGATAATTTTATATATGATATTAAGCTAGATACACTTGCTGAAATTGCTCTTATGGGAAAAACTAAGCTTAAATACATTTTTAAAGAAACATATAAATGTACAATTACTCAATATATTCAAGATATGAGAATCAGCTATGCTGAATATCTTCTGGTAAATAGTAGTTTAATTATACGTGAAATTTCTAGAGCTGTTGGCTACAATCATGTTGGTTACTTTTCAGAGCTATTTAAACGTAAAACAGGTTTATTGCCAACTCAATATCGTAAACTAACTAAATGTAATATAGGCCTATAACTATAGCTTTCATTGACAAATGATTTAAAATGAATAACAAATTATGGGAGGTTATTATGGAATTTAAAACTAAAACTACATCTTGGTTGTTAACATATCCAAATCCTAATGATAAAATTCGTATTTTTTGCTTGCCTTGTGCTGGTAGTGGAGCATCTATATATGGTCAATGGCATAAATTCTTACCAAAAGATATAGGCGTATACCCTATTCAGTTACCTGGAAGAGAAAATAGAATCTGTGAAGATCCTATCCTTGATATGGATAGTTTAGTTAAATATATTACAAACTCTATATTGCCATATTTAGATAAACCTTTTTTGTTTTTTGGTCATAGTTTAGGTGCTAGAGTGGCTTTTGAAATTACTCATAATCTTAATTCTGTTTATAATAAAATACCAAACTGTTTGATTGTTTCAGGAAGTCGAGCTCCACACATCCCAGAGCCAAATCCTATTCATTTTTTACCTGATAATGAATTTTTAAATGCAATAGGAAAATTATCTGGTATTCCTAATATTATTTTTGAAAATAAAGAACTTATGAATTTATTTCTTCCTATATTAAGAGCTGATTACACAATAGATGAAACTTATGTATTTAAAGATAAATCTCCTTTGCCTTGTCCTATAATAGCTTTTGGAGGCGTATATGATACAGAAGCATCTGAAGATGAAATTCAAGACTGGTCAGCTTATACAAGTAATTTATTTTCTTATAGTATGATTGAAGGCGATCATTTCTTTTTCAAATCACATGTTGAGGAGCTTTTAAATAAAATCTCTAAAATCATTTCAAATTATAGGGTTCCAAGTTAACCTTAAAAATTAGATGATTAATAATTATTTTGATTTTTTTAATAAAAATGATAATAAATTTTTAAAGATAATAGTAAAAGATTTTGATACTATCAGTTTTAAGATTTCAAGTTTATTAGAATTAAATAAAAATGAAATTCATATTTGGCTGATTTATATTGATTTATATAAATCTAATACTTTATTCTTTGAAAATCTTCTTTGTAATGATGAAGTAAATAAAATGAATAGCTTTTGTTTTGAAAAAGATAAAGAACGTTTTGCAATAACACATGGATTATTACGAATCTTGATAAGCAGATATTTAAACTTATCAAATAATGAAATTAAATTTGAAAAAGACCTATATGGAAAGCCAAAAGTAGTTATAGATGATAAAAATATTAATTTTAATATTTCTCATTCAAATAATTTAATTGCTTTTGCATTTTCAAATTCAGCAACTATTGGAATAGATGTTGAATATAATAAGAATATTAATGATTTTAATGATATAGTTACTAACTATTTTCATGAACTTGAAATCGAAAACTTTAATAAAGTTTCAAACTTAAAAAAACAGGATATTTTTTATAAATATTGGACCCAAAAAGAAGCTTTTCTTAAAGCTACTGGCGAAGGATTAAATAGATCACTAAGTTCATTTTATATACAAAATAAATTTGATAATTATTATAAAGTTAATGATAAAAATTATTCAGGATATATATGGAATATAATTTCATTTAATATCCTAGACAACTATACTGCATCTATTTGCTTTAAACATGATAATTTAGGTGAATAATAATATTAAATAATTTAAGACTTTGCCTATAATTCACAACGTATTTTTTAAAATTTAATAGAACCTATTTTGTAAAAATTTTAAGCTATCATTTATCTAAATTAAATTATTAGATAAATGATAGCTTTTATTATTTAACTAGTTAGTAATTATAGGAGATGCAATTAATTTAACTAGTTTTTTAACATAAGATTCATTATTTACACAAGAGAAATGATTTCCTTCAATTTCTATAACTTCTAAGTCGCCAATACATATATCTTTCCATAAATCTATAACTGATTCATTATCACCTACTAATATATTAGAAAATTCCTTGGCTTTAAAAAATCTAATGTCTCCTACATACGCTTCTGGAATATAATTAACTGATTTTGAACTATGACAAAACACACTAAATAACTCTTCCAACATTTCTACTGGTATTTTATTTTCAATAGAGCTACTATATATTTTAAACCTTTCTTTTTTGCTTAAAGAGTCCATTTTTCTAAACATATCTCCAACTTTATTTAATGTTTCATTTCCACCTATTAAACAAGCTGAACCCTTAGAAATTTTCTCTTTATTTTCTTTTAGCAAATAATTTATTCCTTTAGATAAACTATTTATACCTACATTATTACAGCCAACTTGGTTTAAATTTATATTTAATGCTAATTGAAACATAGCTTCAAGAATTAAATCATCTTCAATATAAAATGTTCCTGGGAAGCTATCAATTAAAGCAACATCTATTACAGATATATTATTTTCTAATAAACGTCTTGCAACTTCAACTGCTATTAATCCCCCCATACTATGGCCTATTAATTGAAACTTTTCATATCCTGTATCAATTAAAAGCTTTGAATAGTCATCTGCAAGAGCATTAATAAGATTTTTTTCATTTATTTGTCTATAAATTTTATCATCATTTACAGTAATACCTACAACGGTACCTAATCCTTGTTCTTTTAAATTTTCTAAAAGTAAACCAAATTCATTTATGCTTCCTAATCCGGCATGAAATACTACTCTTAACGGCTCTTTCTTTTCAGAATTAAATTTTGTTATTACTCCATTACTATTATTCTCTTGTTTTAAGGAAACCTTCTTATAATCATTATCATAGTTTCTTATAAATTTTGCACTTGATTTAATATTAGGTTCGTTGAGCATTTGCTTTAATAACACATCAAAGGGTATATCCTTTTTAAAAGGCTCTTTTGAAAGTTTGCTACGTAATTTTGCAGCAACTTGAGCCATAATTAAAGAATCTGCACCACAATGATAAAAATCTTCTGTTTTATCAATACATGGAATACTTAATGCTTCTGTCCATAAATCAGTTAAATAATTTTCTAGAAAATCTTTTTCTTCATTTTTAACTGTAATTATATCTTTATTTTCTATAATTTTCGGTCTCCATGTACTTAATTCTTTTTTATCAACCTTTCCATTAACAGTAAGAGCAATCTCGTCTACTATTTGTATATGAGAAGGTATCATGTAATCTGGAACTTGTTGTGATAAATAGTCTACAATTTCTTTTTCTTTAACTAACTCTTTTTCTTCCTTTACACACATTGCAAAAACATTAATTCCAAAAGGAGCCAGTCTATGTTCTCTTTGTGGCAACATTAAAATTGGAGATTTACTATGTTGTTTCATAAGATTTAACCAGCTATCTGCATTAAGATATGAACTCTTTACTCTAAGCTCATCACTAGGTTTTGTCATCATAAATGCTTGTGATATTAAAATCCAATTCTGTTCCTTAACTGGTTCTGAAAAAACCATCCAACCTTGTGGAGACAATAACTCTATTAGATTTTTAAAAGTTTTAGGTATATTTTTTGCATTTTCTATTACTTCTGCTCCAATAATTATGTCAAAACTATTTGGTGCAAATCCTTGATTTCTATAATTATTATCTATATCAAATATGCCAAAGGTTACACCTTTATATTTTTCAAATCGACTTTTTGCACTAGGTATAAAAAACTTTGTATTATCCGTAAATAAGTATTCTATTTCTTCTTCCTTAAGAGCATTTAATACTTGCTCAGTAGTTGCTCCTGTCCCTGCTCCTATTTCTAAAATTCTTAATGGTATTTTAGGATGATTTTCAGCTATTCTTTTTATTAAAGTAGCTATACAATTATTTAAATATCTAGAAATTATATGATCAAAATATAAAGATTGTACATAATCCATTTTACCTTCTGGATAAAGTAATGAAACTGGATCTTGCTCTTTAGATAATAACTGTGGCAACTTTTCAAAACATCCACGTAAATAGTTTATAAATCCATTAGTGCCACTTATTTTTTCCCATACTTGTTCTAAAGTATCCCACTGTTTTTCTATCTCATCTTTAGTTATATGTTTACTACATACATAATTGTTATTATCATCTGTTAATAAAACTTTATCTTCTTTTAATTTTGATAACCAACGAATTACAATCCAATGAAAATCATCACTAATTTTTTCACAATTAGTTATATCTTCAATATTTATTTTTTCTCCATTCTTTAACAGTCCGATTTTTTGAAGTGAATATAACATAGAGTTTTGTACTACTTTATCAAGACAGTTTACTGCATTTTTTATGCTATCACTATCTATATCTTCAATGACTGAATCAGAACTTTCATGAATTCCATCATATAGTTTATACAACTTAGAGTTAATTTCTTTTTTGTCTATATTCCTACTGTTAGCAAGTTTAACAACACCTAATAAAGATTTTTCATCATTTATTTTATCTACTAAAACATTGGCCATAGCAATAGACGGATGTTTAATTAATGCGCTTTCAATTTCTCCTAGTTCAATTCTATGTCCTTTTATTTTTACTTGATTATCTATTCTTCCTAAGAATTCAATATTGCCATCAGGGTGATAACATCCTAAATCACCGGTTTTATACATTCTCACTTTATCTGATGGATGGGTAACAAACTGTTTAGATGTACTCCACTCATCATTTAAGTACCCATATGCTAGACCATCACCTAAGATATACAATTCTCCTTCACACCACACTGGACAATCATTCATTTTACAATCTAAAATACGAAACTGTTGATTAGCTAAAGGTTTTCCATAAGGTATGCTTTTATATTCATCATTATATTCTTCATAAATATGATAAATAGACCATATTGCTGCTTCTGTAGCTCCACCTAAACTAACAACCATGCTATTAGGTAAATAGTTATTTATCATATTAGGTAATTTTAAAGGAATCCAATCACCTGAAAGTAATGTTAAACGTAATGTAGAAACATTGATATTTGAATTATAACTTAGATAAGATATTAAAATTTCCATCATTGCCGGAACTGTATTCCATATTGTTACTTCATGTTTTATCATTAACTCAGACCAATGAGATGGATCTGTTAACCTATCATTATCTGGATATATTAAAGTTCCACCTACTGAAAGTAGTCCAAAAATATCATAAACTGATAAATCAAAGCTTAATTTAGCAAGTCCAATAACCGTATCAGTATATTTAACATCAAACTTTGTATTCATATCATCAATTGTATTCATAGCAGCTTTATGGCTTATAATTACACCTTTAGGCTCTCCAGTAGAACCAGATGTGAAAATTACATATGCCGGAAGTTCTGGATTCCCTAATTGAGGGATTACATCATAATCATTAGAATATATTAATTTATCAACTTCTATTACACTTAAACTTTCATCCCAAGTTCTTTTTACTGATGAATTTGTTATAATATATTTTATATTTGCTTTTTTAATTATATTTTGTAAACGTTTATATGGCTGTTTTACATCTATTGGAACATACACTCCCCCGATAGCTAATACTCCTAATACAGAGGATACTTGGTGTACAGATTTGTCCATAATTATTGCAACTTTATCTTGAGGTGTACAGCCCAATTCTTTTAATTTGCTACCAATATTTAAACTTCTAAAAACTAATTCACTATAACTAAGTTGCTCTTTTGAGTCAATAACTGCAATTTTTTCAGGATATTTTATAGCATTTTTAAAAATATCATAATGTAATAATTTGGTATCCATATTTAACTTTGTATCATTAACTTTCTTTAAAACTTCTTCCTGCCAAGAAGGAAGTTTTAAAATTTCTTTTTCGTCCCATAACTTCTCATTTTCTGATAAAATGTTTAAAAGTTTTTTAAATGTCTTAAACATATCTTCTATCATATGTTTAGGAAATACACCTTCTCTAACATCCCAATTTATATCTAATCCCATTTCATTATCCATTGCTTGACAATCTATAAATACTTGTGGAGTTTGACTTATTCCATGTTCACCTATTTGTCCTTTCATTTTGCTTTTTTCAATCTGTTTTGTAATACCAATTGCACTAGTAAATACTATTGGCATTAAAGCATTTTCTCTACCTTTTCTACGAGATGTTTCTCTTAATACCTCTACGCCAGAAAATAAACGGTGATCTAAATCATCTAATAATTGGTTCTGTATTGATTTTGCATATTCTTTAAAAGAATAATCATTTTCCATATTAATTTCTAGTAGATTTACTGATGTAAAATCTCCAATAATCTCGTTTACTTGTTGGTGCAATGGTTGGCGATTCAGTAATGTAAGATTCAATAAAAACTTTTTATTACTACTCCACTTTTCTATTACCTTTGCATATGCAGTCATTACTATAGTAGATGGTGTTAATCCAAAATTCTTAGTATGATTTTTGATTTTTGCCCATTTTTCATTATCAAGATGTAATGAATAACGTTTAAAATTAACTGCTTTTTTATCTTCTGCTTTTTTATTATTTAAAGGTAATTTAGGTGCTAATGGTAAACTATCTATTCTATCCATCCAATATTTTTTATCACTTAAATATTCAGGACTTTTCTTTAAATTATGTTCCTTTACCATATAATCTTTAAATGTTATTTTTAGTTCTGGCAAAGAAATATTAGGATTTTCATATATTTTTTCAAATTCTGATATTAGTAAAAGAATGCTTGTCCAATCCGCAATTAGAAAATCCATAGAAAAATGTAAAATTGAATTATTCTTCATTTTAGTTATTCCCACATCAAATAATGGCCAATTTTCAGCATTATATATTCTATGTCCCATTTCTTCTCTTATAGAGTTAAGCTTTAATTTATTATATGAAATATCACCTTCAGACAAGTCCATATAGTTTATTTTAAATCTAGGAACAGTTTCTAATATTCTTTGATTACCTTTTTTATCAAATACTGCTCTCAACATATTATGTCTTAAAATAAGTTTATTCCATGCTTCTTCTGCCATTTCATGCTCTAAATCTGAATAATTTAACTCCATATAAATATGACAAGCAACACTACCATATTCAAAAAGTTCTTCTCTTCCTAACAAATATGCAGATTGCACATCTGATAAAGGAAATGGTATAAATTGTGATTCTGAATCTATTTCTGTTTTACCCTCCCTCTCTTGATTTGCTAATATATTTATTATATTATTTTTATAAAATTTTAGTTTTTCTAAATTACTGCTAGATAATACTCCTTTAGGTGCTCTATAGCGTAAGGCTCCATCCTCTTGCCATAATGTTACACCTATATTATTTAAATATTTCAAAAGTTCTTTAGCTTCATTTTCCACTCAAATGCAACTCCTTTCAAATGCTCGATCTAAATATTTTTTAATCATTTACTATAATTTGTTGTAGATTATTTATAGATATATGTTTATAATCATCATTGTTTTTTATAGAAGGGTATCCTAATTTTTTAGTTATTTCATGCCAATACTTAGAACATAAAAGATTCTGTTGTCCATTTTTGTTTAACACTTCTTTTTTAATGTCTTTTAAAATCATATCTTTTATGAATATTAAATCTTTACCTATTGATACTGGCCACTCTTTTGTAAGTATATCTTTAAAAGAGTTTTCTGTTATTCCACCAAGTATTTCAGAACTATTATCAATTAAATTCAAAGGACACTTATCTTTAAACTTATTTGGAATTCCATTAACTTCAGGCACATATAAACAAGGTGACCAAACTATAAAACCATGAGTTTCTATTAAAGATATTCTTCCTCCTTCAAATCCAATATTTATTTCATGTAACAAAGGTAAACAGTTATCTGGATTTTCTGGATCCAATCTATTGTCCGCTTTTATTAAAATAGGAATATCTCCAATTTTTCCAGTAAGTATTTTTAATATCCCAACTTTTTCAATATTATCATTAATTTTTAAAGGTCTGGTTGATGATAATATTTTCAATAAAATATGAACTAATGGAAAAGATACTTGAGTTGTACATGATACATCTATATATAATCCTTTTTGCTCTTTTAATATTGCCTTAGAATATAAGTTAAATTTATTCACTGATGGAAGATTTACATATAAATCACCTATATGGAAACAAACATTATTTTTTCTAGCAACTTTCATGCATTTTGTTATATCATTATAATGAACAGGTTGCTCTAGAATTACATTTATTCCTTTAGATAAAAACTCTAATGTTAAATCTGTACCATTGCCACCGATGACACCAGATTTTACTACAACACAAGCTAAATCTATATCCGTTGGTAACTCTTTAATATCTGTATATAATTTAATCCCATATTCTTTTGCACAGCTTATTGAACGTTCACTTCCTTTAGCTAATAATCCAACTATTTCAAAATCTTCTTTTAACAAATTTAAAGCCTCTATATAAAATTGTCCAAATCTTGAACCACAAACTATAGTTTTTAGTCTTTTTTTCAACTTCATTTTTTTATCCTTTCATTCTTCAATGGTTTAAATCATACCTTCTTCAATATTTAAAATTTCAGTTTTTATTATTATAGATTGCTCTATTAACCTATTAATAAAATTTTTTAGATTTATTACTTGTGACGGGTAGTAAGTTCCTACAATATTAGATTTATTAGAAATAATATTATCTACAACATTAGCTGCAACTACTCCAGATAATTTATTTCCATTATATTTGCACAAAAGCTTAGATATAACTTCAATATAACAATTATCCTTATAACCATTAGCTTGAATATCCATTGATACGAATTCCTCTTTTTGTATTGATTTTAAATTGTGCTTCATCAATAATTGGGCAGATTCTTTTTTTTGCTTTTCTGTTTCATATTGTTTTAATGCTTTAATGATTACATAATCATTTAGTATTGATTTATCTTCATAAACATTATAGAAATATGCATTTTTAATTTTTTGTTGCCTTACCATTTCAATAAATTCTGTATTCAACACTGGGTATACATCAAAATTTTTTTCTGAATCATAATCCTTATAATTTTGATTTGTTCTATTTTCTAGTTTTACTGAAATACCCTCTCTACAATACATCATGCCTTGTCCACTATTTTCTTCAATGCCACATACAAAATCGTATGCAGCATTGAATGACATTTCTCCCTTATGCTCAAAATAAATTTCTAATTTATCTACTTTATCAAAAATACTTTCAGATATATAAGCAGGATAAATTTCAGATAGGCCTGGGTATATTCCAGCTGAAATAATAAATAATAATCTCTTTTTTATGATTTCACTCTGTTTTTCTTTAAGATAATCATATAAAATTTTATTACCTGAAACATCTAAATAATTAACATTTTTTTTAATACATGATTTTACTATTTTAATACTTATTAAATTAGACGGCCCTGCACAATTAACTACTAAATCACATCTATCACAAAAATTATCAACTAAATCCTCATTGTTAATCTCTACCTTAATATATTGGTCTTCACTAATCATATCTTTATATAAACTTTTAATTTTCTCTAAATTTCTATATCCAAGCAAAACATCATATTTATTTAATTTTAAAATAGTTTTAACAGCACCTACACCAACTACTCCTGTAGCTCCTAAAATTCCAATAGTTTTCTTATTCACTCTATTATCACATCCTATATTTCACCTTCTACAAAGGTTTCAGTTAAATTTGTTTGTATTGGTTTATTTTCTATAAATTTTTCTAAATCGTATATATTAGATGCTTCAAAGAAATTTTTTAAAGATAACTTAATATTATATTTATCCTTTAATATATTTACGCACTGAATTGCTTGTAATGAATCTCCTCCTAGTTTGAAGAAGTTATCTTCTACACTAATTTCATTATTATGAAGTATATCTTTCCATGAATTAGCTATTTTAATTTGAATATCTGTAAAAGGTACTACATTAGATTTTTTATAATCTTTATTGTAATTTTCACTGAATTCTTCTAATATTTTTCTATCTACCTTTCCATTTTTTGAAAGAGGTATCTCATCTAATAAAAAGTATTTTTTAGGCAACATATAATTCGGTAATTTTTCTTTCATGAAATTAGAAAGTGCATCTGATTTAAACTTTTTAACAGTTTTAGGACCTTCTGCAATAATTAAGTTTTGTCCAAAAATTTCAGAAATTTTACTATACAATAAAGAAAAATCTATATTTGAAAACCCTTGTGATTTTAATATATCTATCCATTGATTATTAGATAATAATGGAAGCCTGTTTTCTTTTCTTATATCTTCTATATTTGAAAACCCATCTTCTAAAAGAGCTACTGTATTTAATTGAATTTTTCTATTTTCAGTAGCTTCTACAATCAGTAATATACCTCCAGGTGCTAGCATATCTTTTAAAAATCTTAAAGTTTTCACAATATTTTTTGAGCGATGTATAGAATTATTAGCAACTATAATATTGTATTTATGATATTCATAACCTTGATTTAAAGGAGATTTATTAACATTTAATAGTTTAAAATCTATTATTTGGGACCCTTTATGCTCATTTTTTACTTTTTCTAAAAAATAAGATGATTCATCTGTGTATATATACTCACAGTTTTCCTTAGGCAAACACTCTTTTATTAATGATAGAATATTACCCATTCTTCCACCTATTTCTAAAATATTTATTTTGTTATTGTATGAGTTTATAAAAGTTTTTAGAGCTTTACATAACAACCCCTTATAATAGTCTCCTCCTATATTATATTTTTCTAATTTATTAGGAGTTAAACATAAACTATTGTCAATAACTACTTCACGTGAATCTTTTTCACCTTTTAATATAGAAATATTAGTATTTATATCTTTGTGCATTTTCATATCTACTAAAACTATTTTTTCTTTTAAATCTGGGTATGAATTTAACTGATTAATCATCTCAGTATTTTTCTTGTAATTTCCTATAGGATATAAATTAAAATACTTTCCTTTGCAATCTTTTTGTAGAATGCCTTCTTTAACAAAAGTGTCTAACCAATGAGTTATTAACGTTTTAAATCGATTATCCAATTTATATTTTTTAATTATATCTTCTATTGTATATTCCCCTTTAGCATCACTGCTAAAAATACCTATATTGCTAAAAGTATCACACATGGCCTTAATACTAATATGATCTAGACAATTATTAAATAATACTATTTTACTTAAATTCACATCATTTGATAGGTTATTCATTGCCTCTTCTATAGACATTTTTATATGCTGTAAGCATTTATCACTATGCTTTTTATCAGATTCTACATTTTCAAAACAAATTGATAACTCTTTATTTTTAGGAACTATATAACTTATTAAATTACGTTCTTCATTATTCTTTTCATCTACAATAACTACAGCATCCTTTATATCTTTGTTAAGTTTTATTGTACTTTCAATTTCACCAAGTTCAATTCTATATCCATTTAATTTTATTTGAGAATCCTCTCTACCAAGGAACTCTATATTTCCATCTGGCCAATATCTTCCTAAATCGCCGGTATAATATATCTTCTCTCCAGTTTTAGGATATAATATAAATCTTTCTGATGTTTTCTTTTCATTTTTCCAATAACCCTTAGCAACGCCAATACCACCAATATACAGCCTACCAGGAACCCAGTTTGGACATTCTTCCATTAATTCATTTAATATATAATAATGTTGATTAACCATTGGTTTACCGTAAGGAATACTCTTCCAATTTGCATTTATTTTATCAATTTTATATATATTAGACCAAATTGATGCCTCAGTAGCTCCACCAAGTCCAATAACTTCAGTATTTTTAAAATGAAATTTTATTTTATCCGACAATTCAAGTGGAATCCAATCCCCACTTAATAGAACTAATCTAAGTGACTGTGGTAAATCTCTTGTTTCATTACTTAAATATTCCATAAACATTTGCATAAACATCGGTACTGTATTCCAAATTGTAATATTATATTTTTCTAATAACTCTAACCAATGAGAAGGATCTTTAATAGAATCACTATCTGGAAATACTATTGTGGCCCCAGCAGCAAGTGTTCCAAAAATATCATACACAGATAAATCAAAATTCAAGTTAGAAAGTGCTATTATACTATCTTCTGGTCCTACTAAAAAGCGTTTATTAATATCAAGAATAGTATTTACAGCACCAATATGGTCTATCATTACGCCTTTAGGAACTCCTGTAGAACCTGATGTGTAAATAACATATGCTAAATCCTTAGGATTTACAATTACATCCTGTGATATATGACTACTTTCTTTATTAGCAATATTATTTATTTCTAACAATTCAAATTTTGTTGGTAAAATTAATTTATCTTTTATACTGCCTTGAGTTAAAACAAACTTTATCTCTCCCTCATTTAGTAACATTTCAAGTCTATCTTTAGGATTATTAGGATCAATTGGCAAATATGCCGCTCCTGCTTTTATTATTCCCAAAACAGCTACAACTTGTTCCCATCCCTTTTCCATAATAACTGCTACTAAATTGTTAGGTTTTACTCCTTTGTCTATTAAAACATTACTAACATTAGTAACCTTCTTTAACAATTCTTTATAAGTCAATTTATAATTTGTTGATGATATTGCAATGTTATTAGGATATTGTAAAGCTTTCTTTTCAAATAAACTATTAAGTGTTTCATAACATATTGGTCTTTTAGTGCTATTTGCCTCTATTCTTTTTTCAATATTAGGAATAGAGATAATATTTCTAGACTTTTTCTTCCATACTTTTATATCATTTATAACTTTATCAATAGTTTTAGAATAAGCTTCAAACATGTCATCTGTTAATCCCTCTGGGAACAGTTCTTTTACTACGTCCCAAGTTAATATAAGCTCTTTATTTTCTTCTATAACTTGATTATCTATCCAAACTTGAGGTGTTTGTGAAATACTATATATTCTTTTTCCTAATAAAGATCTACTAATTTCTTTAGAATTTTTGTTTTCATATCCTATTGCACTTGTAAATACCACTGGCATAACCATACCTTGATTCTTACCATTAATCTTTGCAAGTTCTCTTTGCACATCAACACCACTTACATATGAGTGATCTATATCTTGCCATAATTTTTGTTGTATATTTTTACACCTTTCAATGAATGTGTCTTTTAAAGAATTGTCTATAGCAAGTAATGTTAACAATGTGAAATCTCCTACAATTTCATTTATTTTAGGATGTATTGGCATTCTATTAAATCTTGTTAAGTTGATAGTAAACTTTTGATGTCTACTCCATGCTCCTATAACCTCTACATATATTGCAAGTAACACTGCTGATGGTGTTAATCCAAACTCTGTAATATCTTTTTTAAATTTAGTCCAATTATTTTTGTTTATTATTTTCTCATAATGTGTAAATTGATGATTGTCTAATTGGTCTGGATTTTTAGCTAACGGCAGCTCTGGAGCCATTGGTAAATCTTTTATCTTATTAAACCAATACTCTTTATCTCTTTTATATAATTTACTATTTTTTATTTTTTCAGTAGCTAGTACATAATCTCTAAAAGAAAAATCTAATTTTGATAAAGGTTCCTCTGGGTTAAAATAAACATCAGCCATTTCATTTAGAATATGAAATATGCTCCAACCATCAAAAATTATATTATCAAAACTAAAATGAAGCCTTACTTTTCCTTTATCAAAACAGGATGCTCGTACATCAAATAATGGCCATTTGTCTGTTATAAATTTTTGATGAGACATTTCTATACGGACATCTTTTAATGTCTTTTCTGCATCTATAAGAGTTTTTGAATTTAAATCATAGACTTTTATCTCATAGCTTGGAACATCTTTATATATTTGCTGATTTTCCCCATCAGGAAGTATTATTGCTCTCATCATATCATGACGTTTTATGATTTTTTCCCAAATATTATTTATCCTAGATACATCTAAGTTTTCACCTTCAAATTCAAAGTAATAATGAGTTGCAACCTTTCCTAAAGAATATGCTCCACTTCTTCCTATCCAATATGCCTTTTGTATATCTGTTAATGGAAATGGTTTATATAAATTTTTTAAATCTTGATTTACTTTTGGTAATTGAACATCTTTTTTTATAATTTCATTGCTATTCTTTAATAAGCTATCAATACAACCTACTTCATCAATAAACACAGGATTTTTAAATATCATCTCTAAAGATAAATTAACACCAAACTCCTTTTGTATTTTTGTGCTCAATTTTGTTGCCATTAATGAATCGCCACCTAAAATGAAATAATTATCATTTATATTTATTTCATTTATATTAAGAATTTCACACCAAATTTTAGATAATAACAATTCTGTTTTTGTTTTTGGTTTCATAAAATGCTTCTCTAATTTTTCATTTTTTTCAACACTAGGTAATGGCAATAATTTTCTATCTAATTTTCCATTAATATTAAGTGGTAGTTCTTTTAATAATACAAATCTAGTAGGAATCATATAATCTGGTAATATGTCATGTAAGAAAATCTTTATATTTTCTTCAATACTATTAAAATCATCTGTATTATAATCTTCATATTTATTTTTAGGTGTTACATATCCAACTAAATGCTTATTTTTATATGAATCATCTATTGTAATAACTACAGCATCTTGAACATTAGGATATTTTTTTATTGCAGTTTCTATGTCCCCAAGTTCAATACGATGTCCTCTAACTTTGACTTGAAAATCTTTTCTACCTAGGAACTCAATATTCCCATCACTCCAATATCTACCTATATCTCCTGTTAGATACCATCTATTATTATTCCACTCTACAAAACGCTCTTTTGTAAGTTTATCATCACCTGCATATCCCCTAGCAACTCCAACTCCACCAATCCATAATTCTCCTGAAACCCAATTAGGACAATCTCTTCCTTTTCTATCTACAACTCTATAAATTTGATTAGTTAATGGTTGTCCATAAGGAATTGACTTCCACTTAGAATCTAGTGGCAAAGTTACATTAAAATAATTTGACCAAATAGATGCCTCTGTAGCTCCACCCATAGCTACCATTTGTGCATTTTCTGATATATTATATAATCTTGAAGGTAAATCAAGTCCAATCCAATCTCCGGATAGCATAGCTACTCTTATTGATGGTATTTTTATTTTTTTGCTTTCAGCCATTAATAAGAACATATCCAATAATATTGGCACTGAATTCCATATGGTAACATTATAATTTTGTACTATCTCTACCCAACTTGCAGCATCTCTATAGTTATCTTCTGTAATAGTAACTACTGTTCCACCAACAGATAATATGCCGAATATATCATACACTGATAAATCAAAATCTAAGGATGAAAGAGCTAACACTATATCTTCATTTGAAACATTATAACGTTTATTAATATCAATTATTGTATTTACTGCTGCGCAATGTGAAATTTCAACACCTTTAGGTTCTCCAGTAGATCCAGATGTGAAAATTATATATGCTAAACTATCTGAAGAAACTTTTTTAAATTCTGTAAATAACTCCATTTCTTTAGAATTTTCAATTTTTAAAATTTTATTAGTTGTTGGCCATTTTATATTTTCATATAACTCTTCATTAGTAATGGTAAAACTTATATTAGCTTTTTTATAAATTGCATTTCTACGTAAATATGGTTGTTTTTCACTAATAGGCACATAACATGCACCTACAGCTAATATACCTAAAACTGCTTTTATTTGATTTATTCCTCTTGGCAAAGTTACTGCAACTAAATCTTTATTACTAATTCCATTTTTCTCAAGCATTGTAGCTATTTTTAATGCATCTTTTGCTAATTCTTCATATGAAACTTTAATTCCCAATACTCCGTCTATAACTGCTATTTTATTAGGGGTTTTTTTTGCAATTTCGAAAAACGACGTATGTAAACATTTTTTATATTTAAATGAAAGTTTATCATTTTCTACGTCATAACTCTTTAATTTTCTAATATTATAAAGAATTTCAGGAACTTCACTCCAACTTTCTTCATTAACTATCCAATTAATTAATTCTTTAAATTTATTAAACATATCATCAATTAAACCTTCTGGGAAAAGTTTATCTACACTATCCCATGCAAGTAATAACCCATTATTAATCTCATAAACTTGAAAATCTAGCCACACTTGAGGTGTTTGAGAAATCATATATGAAAGTTTTCCTAAAACTTTTTCAAATTTTTCACTAATAAGTGGAGTCTCATAATTACATGAAAATACTACCGGTGCAAAACTTCCTTCTCCAGGATATAATCTTCCCATATCTCTTAATATGTCTATTCCTGAATATGATGAATACTCTACAGTTTTATGAAAATTTTTCTGAATGTCTTTTATCCTTTGTAAAAATGGCTTTATATTATTGCAATCTATTGGTAATAATAATACATTTGTAAAATCTGCTATAACATCTTCTATTCCTTGTTCACTAGTTTCACGGTCAAACAACGGCATATTTATTAAAAATTTAGAATTTTCACTCCATTTGTCTAATATTTCTGAATATGCCGCTAACAATACCATAGCTGGTGTAACCTGATTTGCTGCTGCTTTGCTTTTAAGTGATTCCCACTGAGAATTATTTAAAAAATATTTTCTTCTTTTAAATACAGGTTTTATTATATTTTCTGGTGTTTCTTCTAACGGTATTGTAGGTCCTTTAGGTAAAATATTTAAATTATTCTTCCAATAACTTTTAGCTTTTTTCTTTTCTTCTAATAACCTTTGTTGATTCCTTTTTAAGTACTTTCCAAAACTCCAATCAATCGGTGCAGAAAGCTCTTTTACTCCGTCATAAATTAATGCTAAATCTCTAAAAATCACTTGGAGACTTTGCATATCTGCAACTAGTAAATCTATATCAAAATGTATCCTTGTTTTATTATCTGGTAATAAGCTAACTTCTAGCCCACAAACTTGTCCATTTTTAACATCTAACACCCTATGAGACAACTTTTCCCTAATATTTTCTAAAGATTTTTCTATATTTTTTAAAGATTCATCTTTAAAATTATTAATTACTATTTCTTTTGAATATGGATTTTTTAATATTTCTTGTTTTCCATTTTCTAAAAATCTTGCCCTAAGCATAGGATGATGGTATAACAATTTAATCCATGCTCTCTGTAATTTATCTGGTATAATATCATTACAATCTATTTCAAAATAAGCATGACATCCCACTCCACCAAGTGGTTGATTTTCACGTCTTCCTACCCAATATGCATACTGTACATCATTTAATGGAAATGATTTTATAAGCTCTAAATTATCCTCATCTATATTTGATTTTTTATCTTCATTAATATTTTTAGATTCTACTTTTATTTGCTCTTTTATTAGTCCCCACCAATGATTCAGATATGGTGATGAAATAAGTTTTGAAAATGTAATATCTATTCCTTCACGACGCCATTGGTTTACTAATCTCATTATTTGAAGTGAATTTAATCCTAACTCAAGTAAATTACGATTATCTTCTATATCACCTTTTATTGATAATATATTTTTAATTTTATCTTTCATATCTTCATAGTTAAATAATATTTGTTTGTTATTTATTTTATCCAGTTTGATCACTCCCTTATAAAATAATTTATACTAAATTGAGAACTATATAATATATCTTTTATCAATAATAATTATCAATTGATAATGCAATAGCATTATACCTCTTTATATATTTATTTTTCTTATAAATTCATTAAATTAATCTATTTTAAAATCCATTTTTTAAGCTCTTTTTTATTAATTTTTCCAACCCCTGTAAGTGGAAAATAGTCTACAAATTCCATTTGATCTGGTATTTTATTTGAAGCAACTCCCATATCTATAAAAAATTTTGTAATATCAGCCTTTTTTAAATTTACATTATCTGAAATTATAAATGCACAACTTCGTTCACCTAACACTTCATCTTCAATAGCTATTACAGCAGAACTTTTAATATTATTATGTTTACATAATAAATTTTCTATCTCAGAGGGCATTATTTTTTCTCCTGCTCTATTAATTTGTTCTTTAAGACGTCCTACTATTTGTATTTTATTATTAAATACTATTCTTGCCTTATCTCCAGTGCGATAAAAACCATCCTCAGTAAAATAATTATCCTTACTTACGTCTTTTTCATAATAACTTTTTATAGTGTATGGTCCTTTTACTAAAAGTTCGCCATACTCTCCATTTGATATAATATTGCTATTTTCATCAATAATTTTTATTTCATCAAATCTAGAAATAGGCTTACCTTGACTATTATATAAAACGTTATAATCATCATCTAAATCTGTAAAACATATAACTCCTTCTGAAGTTCCATACACTTGCTGAAGCTTACACTGCATATTATTTACTATCTCTTTTGCAGTATTACTACTTAACATAGCTCCTCCCACTTGTAGAACTTTTAAACTTGATATATCATGCTTTTTGTCCCACTCTAAAACTTCGAGCCATAAATTTATTAAAGATGGTACTAATGATGTTATTGTTACTTTTTCATTTTCAATTATTGGAAAAACCTCTTCACAACTTCCCGATTCACACATTACAACTTTTCCACCTAATATTAATGTTCCAATAACTCCAGGCATACTTAGTGCAAATTTATGTGCTATTGGCAAAATAGCTAAATATGTGCTTTTTTCATTTACTTTAGAATTTATTGCACACTCCTTTGCATAATAAGCACAAGCACTATGTGTTATTGGAATTATTTTAGGAAGACTGGTTGTTCCACCAGATAAAATTAAAAAAGCAGTATCATTATATAATGGCTTTTCATATTTTATATTTGATTCTTTAAAATCTTTTATACATGGATTTTCATCATCTTTATCCACGTTTATTATCCAATTTATACTTTTATGTTTTTTCTTTAGGTTAATTGCCATGTTTTTATAATTAAATCCTAAATAACTATCATTAATAACCATTGCACTAGGTTTAGTTTTTTTAATAATTTCATCAATTTCATTTTCTCTATAACTAGTCAAAACAAAAATTGGTAAAGCACCTATTTTAAACAAAGCAAACGAAATTATAACAAAATTTATGCAATTAGGAAGTTGAATCAATACTTTATCACCATTTTTTATTCCAAGTCTTAAAAATCCTCCTGAAGCCTTACTTATCTCTTTATAAAGCTCTATATAAGTTAATTTTCTACTTTTCTCTACAAGTGCAATTTTACTTTTGTACCTTTTTATAGCCAATTCTAGATGGTCATAAAGTGTTAGTTCTTCTAAAAAAATTTGTTTACTATCTTCTCTTTTTTCACATAATCCGTAATTTTTAATCATATTTTATCCTCCTGAAAAATGATATATATTTTTATAAGGATTTATTATGAAGTTATTTTCCATCCTCTTGTTTTCATTTGTAAATTCCATAATTTAAAATAAAGACCTTGTTTTTTTATAAGATATTCATGATTACCTTCTTCAACTATTTTTCCATTATCTATAACAATGATTTTATCTGCGTTAACTACAGTTCTTAACTTATGAGCAATCATAATTATAGTTCTATTTTTCACCAATTCATTAATAGCCCTTTGAACATCTAATTCATTCTCTGGATCAAGGGATGATGTTGCCTCATCAAGTAAAACTAGTGGTGCATCCTTTAAAATAGCACGTGCTATTGAAATACGTTGTTTTTCTCCACCTGATAAAGTAGAACCCCCTTCTCCAACTATAGTATTATATCCCTTTGGAAGTTTAACTATAAAATCATGGCAACAAGCTTTTTTTGCTGCCTCTTCTATTTCTTGCTGAGTTGCATTACTTTTTCCGTAACGAATATTATTTCCTATTGTGTCTTCAAACAAATATACATCTTGAAATACCATGGAAATTTTTTTCATTAATTTTTCCGAATTTATTTCACATAAATTTTTATTTCCCAAAGTAATCATTCCATCATTAGGGTCATAAAATCTTGCTATAAGTCTAAGCATTGTACTTTTTCCACTTCCAGATGGACCAACTATAGCAGTTAATTCTCCTTCTTTTATTTCAGTATTAATATTATTTAAAACCATATTTTTTTTATAACCAAATGTAACATTGTTAAATTTTATATTGTGCTTATTATTAGGACTACCTTCTCCTGTCATCTTAGGCTGATTTAGCAAATGAATAATACGTTCACCTGCAATCATGTCATATTTAAGCTCTGGAAGTTTTGTAATAGCAGCTGACAATGGATCAAAAATACGAGTTCCAACCAATAAAAACAGGGCAAAAATTGGTATAGTTAAACTTTTATTTAAAATTAAATAAACACCAGAAATTGAAATAAAAGATAAACCAGATTTAATGAAGGAAACTGCTACTAAGAAAAATGGGCCTACTAGTCCTTCTTGTTTAATACTCATTTTCATAAAATTATAAAAAGCTTGATTTAATTTGGAAAAATTTTTACCAGTTAAATTATAGGCTTTAATAACTTTTATTCCAGCAAGATACTCTTCAATACAATTGGATTGTTCAAGTTTTGCCATAGAATGTTTTGTCGCTAAGTTACGTTGAAAGTTTGAAATAGCTACTATTATAAGAATTGATATTGGAAATCCTAAAAACATTGATAAAGATAATCTCCAATCAATAAATGCCATTCCAACTAAAGCAATTATTGGTACAATTATGCCACCTATAAGTTGTGGCAATATATCACTTGATGCTTCCTCTATTAAAGTAATATCATTCATTATCATACTTCCTAATTCTGCTGAATCCTTACTCATTAAAAATCCAAGAGGAAGTTTTCTTAAATGCTCAGCAATTTTTATACGTCCTTGTGTTGAAGTCTTATATGCAGAACTTACAATAGCTCTATATGATTTTCTTTTACAGATAAACACTATTAAAAAAAATATTATCATTATAGAAAAGGCTATCCAAAGTATATTAAAATTCAATTCTTGTATTTCCTTAGCATGATACTCATATATTATGTTTATAATTATTGTTATACAAGCAAAAGGAATCATATTGATTATTTCAGTAGCTACTTCCCACAAAACAGGTTTAATCATATTCTTAGGATTTCCTGCAGTAATGGTATATAAAAATTTCATTACTCTTTTTTTACCTCCTTAATAAACCTACTATCAACTTTCCAATTTAAAGATGCATTATACGCTTCCCACATTTTCTTATATAAACCATTATTAGCTATAAGACTATCATGAGTCCCTAGCTCTGATATTTCCCCATTTTCTATAACAATTATTTTATTTGCATCTACAATTGTAGTTAATCTATGAGCTATAACTAATACAGTTTTATTTTTTATAAGTTTTTGCAAAGCTAATTGCATTTCATATTCATTTTCCGGGTCTGCAAATGCTGTTGCTTCATCTAATATTAAAATTGGTGCATTTTTTAATATAGCTCTTGCTACAGATATTCTTTGTTTTTCCCCACCTGATAAATACGTACCTTTATTTCCTACATAAGTGTCATATCCATTAGGAAGGGCTTTTATAAATTCATGGCATCTTGCAGCTTTTGCAGCATCAATAACCTCCTTTTTTTGTGCATTTGGACTACCAATTAAAATGTTATTAAAAATTGTATCTGTTAATAAAAAATTTTCTTGAAAAACAAAGGATATAATATCCATAAGTTTTTTATTTTCAATACTTTTTATATCTATATCTCCAATAGTTATGCTTCCATTATTCACATCCCAAAATCTAGGTATTAATTGAGCTATAGTAGATTTTCCTGATCCTGATGGACCTACTAAAGCAGTAATTTCTCCTTGACATGCAGTAAATTTAATTTTTTTTAAAACCTCTTGTCCATCTTCATTATATGCAAAGGATACATCATTAAATTTTATATCAAATTTAGATGGTATTTTAACATCTTCTAAAATTTTAATAGGTTCTTCTTCCATAATTCTATCTATTCTATTTAGTCCCTCTGATATTCTATTTACTGTTGTAGCTAATGCATTTAATTTTAAAATTGGTGAAGAAATGCCCATTGATAGAATAAGAAAGAAAATAAATGTTATTGATAATGCTACATTACTTGGTTCTTTGCTTATAAATAACAGTCCAACTGGAACTATAAATGTAAATAAAGACGCAATAATTGTATTAAACAAAACATAACTTTTCTCATAATTTTTTGCATATTGTATACTAAAATTACGATATGCAATCATATCATTATAAAATTCACGAAAGGAGTGAATAGTTTGTCCAAATATTTTTATAGATGGCATTCCTCTGACGTACTGTATAGCTGATGTATTAATATTTTCTAATGCATCAAAATATTCTTTTAACCCAGCTTTTGCTTTCTCTCCACATAACATAGAGTATTGCAAAGAATATCCCACAACTATTGGTATGATAGAAGCTACTCCATACCAAAAATTTAAATATAACATAGATATAAAAATTATTATAATCATTACAACAGTACTAACTAAATCTGGAAGTTGATGTGCAATAAAAAGTTCTATTTTTTCCACATCAGATTCTATTATACTTTTTATCTTTCCAATAGAATTTTTATTAAAATATCCCATTGGAAGCTTACCCATATGTTCTGAAAGTTTTATCCTTATCTTATATATAATGTTATAAGCAACTATGTGAGCTATCATTGCACCTATATACAACAAAATATATCCTATAAACATTGCTATATTTCCATAAATAGCCCAATTCATTAAACCACTTCCATTTATATTTGATATACTAGAAACATTTTTTAAAAGTTCCTCCATAATTTTATACACCATTAGATAGGGGAATAATAAAAAAAATGCACTTATAACTGATACCACTCCAGATATAATAAGAAACTTCTTTTTTTCACTGGCAATTTCAAAGAGTCTTGCTAATCCTTCTTTTTTTTTAACCTCCAATTTTTTTACTTCCTTTCTAAAACAATAAATGAGTTTTATTTTACTAAAAATTCTTTTACTTTTCTGCCATTTTCCAACTTCAAACCTTTATTGCAAGTTATTTCAAAAAGTTCTTTATCATGTGTAACAATAAATATAATATGATTTTCTTTACTAAGTTTTTTTATAATATTACTTACCTTATACATATGTATATAATCTAGTCCACTTGTAGGTTCATCAAATATTAGTATTCTTTTATTAGCTAATGCTCCAACTGCTATTGCAAGTCTTTGTTTTTGACCTCCTGACAATGACATTGGATGTTTACCCTTAAATTTATCAAGATTAAATTCCTCTAATATAGATAATATTTTTTCTTTTGGTATATTTTCATTTGTTAAAGTAAATTCTTCAATTACACTTTCGGCAAAAAGCTGATGGGTTACATCTTGCATAATCATATAATGATAATCTAGTCTTTGCTTATAATTTAATTTTTCTCCATCAATAAATATATTTCCACTTTTTTCTTTTATAAGCCCTGCTAAACATCTCATTAAAGTTGTCTTACCTGCACCATTTTCTCCAAGAATACCTATAATATCTCCTGCAGATGCAGAAAATGATATATCTTTAAAAACTTCTTTTTTCCCATAATTACATGAAAGATTTTCTATAACAAGTTCTGCTTCATGTGATTTTTTATCTTCTACAATATGGAATTTTTCTTCAATTTCAGGTATCTTTAATGTTCGTAATCCCATATTTCTACGAGTGCTATCTTCTAAATTTAAAAATTCTTCTCTTGTTAGTTGACTTTTTATCTCTCCATCATCTATAAACACAATTTTGTCAATAATATCAGCTAGATAATAAATTCTATGCTCAGTTATTAATATTGTTTTTCCTTGGTTTTTAATTTTTATAAGTAATTCTTTTAATAACTTTATTTTATTAGCATCTAAATTAGCAGATGGTTCATCTAGAACATATATATCTGGATTCATTGCATGAACAGAAGAAAATGCGAGTATTTGTTTTTCACCTCCAGACATTTTAAAAATATTTCTTTTTAAAAGTTTTTTTATATTAAGTTCTTTAACTACCTTATTAATTCTATCTCGCATATATTTAGGCTCCAACCCTTGATTTTCAAGTCCAAAAGCAAGTTCACTATTAGAATCAATATTAAAGAATTGTGATTTAGGATTTTGAAATACTGAACCAATTTTTAAAGACAATTTATACATTTCTGTCTCTTTTACATTCATATTATTAACATGAACATTTCCTTTTAAATCTCCATCTATAAAATGTGGTATTAATCCATTTACAAGTTTTGTTACTGTGGTTTTACCACATCCACTTTTACCACATAATAAAACACATTCTCCATGATTAATTTTTATATCTATATTTTTTATATTGTGATTTTTCTCTGTTGGATAAGCAAAGAATACATTATCAATATTTATCACATTTTTACCTCCAATATTAATTTTATAAAAATGGAAAGCTGAAAGTATTAGATTAAAATAATATACTCTTAATTATAAAATTAATTATTTTCAGCTAACCACTATAGGATTCCAAATTAAATTTTAAACTTATTCATTTATCAAATGAGAAAATTTAAATTAATATTTTATCAATAACTAAAAGATTATTTTAGTTAAAAGTTAAGAGTGAATAGTTAACAGTTGTGGTTATTACTAATCATTTCATTCCTAGTAATTCTCAACGTACCTTTTTATAAGTTTGCAAAGCAAATTATATTGATAGATTTTTTAAAATCATTTTCAGAAAGTGATTGCCACTTTCATCCTAAATTCATAATAACTATATTTGTACTTATTTTCTCAACTGATAACAAAAATTTGATGTATAAATTTAAATTGGAGCTTGTTTCTCTATATATTTTAAAAACATAAATTTTACTTTTATATTTGAATTTTCACAGTAAATGCAATTATCATGCAAATTACCCCTACAACCAAAGAAAAATAATCTTGAAAATGAAATTTAATATTTATTACACTAGTTTTAGGTACAGGATTTTCAATGCCCCTTGTTATTGCAGCTTCACTTAATTCTTCTGCAGTATGTGTTGCAGATATTAATAATGGAACATATACACACTCAACCTTTTTTACAATACCTTTTATTCCTCTTAACTTCATTGCGTCTTTAATGTATGAATATTCTTCTTTAATAGAAGGAAAATACCGTATAGTAATAGCTAAGGGTATTAAAATTTTTTGTGGAACTTTCCACTTTCTTAAAGACAACATAATTAGCCTTACTGGCGTAGTCTTAACTATAAGTGTCCCGATCATCAAACAAGGAAGTATTTTCCTTGCATAAACTGCAAGGACATTAAAAGTCATTACAAGTATAGCTGGTAACACTGGTATTACATAAAATTGAATTAATATTAGTGAAAAAAAAACTATTACTAATTTTAAAATTGACTTGAAACATCCGCATAGTGATATAAGCATCATAAGAAGCAACACCACTGCTATCTCAATATATACCTGTGTAGTTGAAAAAATAATAATATTAGTTATAAACAATAATACTAGCTTAGTTCTCGGGTCTAAATTCAAATAACTTTCATTTGATACACTTTCCATTAAACAATACCTGCTTTTTGAAAATGTTTTTTCAACATTGATTTACCAATAAATCCACCTATTATTGCACAAATTATAGTTACAATTATCATACCTATAAAAGACCATCCAGAAACCATTGTTGATATCTTTTCAACATAAGATGGATCCATACCCATCTCTATTATTGATTGAATAAAACTATCATGAAATAACCACAATGGTAGTGGTGAGCCAATCATTCCAAGTGAAAATACACAATAAGCAAATAAATTACCTTTAAAACTTTTATATCCAAAAGAACTACGAATTACCTCAGCAATTAATCCTGTAACTACATAAGTTGCTAATATCACCCATGTACATTCTCCTGTAACTAAATATATAATTCCTGTTATAGTGCTCATAATAAACACTGGACCAGTTTTTTCAATTTTGGCTGTTAATAACATATATATAACACCACAAACAACTGCTAAAATTCCAGGATATAGTAACCATATAACAGGTGCTATTGCAACTAAAATCATAACTAATATAGTTATGACAAAATATATTGCTGTAAAAATACCTATAGTAACTAAATCTTTTGTTTGTAACTTATTATTTTTTAAGTTAGACATACTACAACTCCTCCTTTTAAATTTAATTATTATTTAAACTAACTTTTTTTACATACTCCCATCTCCTTATACAATTTTTTATGTATTCTTGTTTTTCTATAATTCTAAGACATTGTAATGTCCTCCTATTAATTTCAAGTATATATTTACAGTAATTGATAATCAATATCAATCAGTCATTCTTGTCCTATACTGCATTAACATTGACCATTAGTGATATTTTAAAATTATATAACTGCTTACATATAAATTTTTTATTACGCACATCATATATATAGCTATAAATTTATAATAAAATTTTATGCTAATTTATGGAGGTGATAATAATTGAATAAAAAACTTAAAAATCATATTTCTTTTTTATTAATATTTTTATGTATGTTCTACGGTATATTAATAAAGCCACAAAACATCAAAGCATATGATACTCCAATAAACACTGTGAATCTTGTGTTAGATGTATCAAACCCATCACATTATAATGAAGTTCCTGAAACTTTCCGTAAAACTTCTGATATTTCAAGTATAAAAAATAATGCTAATTTAAATCTTACTGGTCTAGATAAATTAAACATCTCTGGTAGTCATCAATTTTCTGGACATAATTTACCTATTTTAATAAAAAATATAGATACAAAGCTTCCAATAACAGTTATTGATTTAAGACAAGAATCTCATGGATTCATAAATAACTTTCCTGTTAGTTGGGCAAATGCTCAAAATAATGCTAATGTAGGGTTATCCAAAGATGAAGTTCTTAAAAAAGAAAAAAATGATTTAGATAGTATTAAGTTAGGCGTGCCTATAAAAGTTTATAACAATCCTAATTTCACTGTAGTTCCAGCTACTGTTGAAAATGAAGAAAAACTTGTTACTTCTAACTCATTATCATATATCCGTATTCCGGTTACTGATAATAATCTTCCTACAGATGATATGGTTGATTACTTCATTGAAACGGTAAAGTCACAACCGAAAAATACATGGCTTCATTTTCACTGCAAACATGGTGTAGGTCGAACCACAACATTTATGGTTATGTATGATATGATTAAAAACTATAAAGACGTCTCAGCTGAAGATATTATAAAAAGACAAATATTACTAGGTAATTTAAAAGACACCCCAATTAAACCTTTTTATGATAAGAATTCTCTTGCATTTTTGCAGAACTTTTATAAATACTGTAAAGAAAACGGTGATAATTTTAACATCAAATATAGTGATTGGAAAAAAACTACAACTACAAGCAATAGTTTTTTTCCTATTGCTTTTTTATCTAATTCTTCCTCTAAATCTTACTACATAAAAAATTCTAAAACTCCAACTACTTTATATGTCATTTCACAAAATGCAATGACTGCTAGTGAAAGAACAATGATATCTACTCTTCAAGGAATAGTTAATTCTAAATGTTCTTCTCAGATATATACACTTAACTCTTCCCAACCTGATTATGAAATATGGCTAAATGATTTGAAAAATAATTACGGTATTATATGTAAAAACATTTCAGACCCTTGGGAATTATTGAATACATTTAAAGATTATACTGATGGATACGTACTTTATAACACTACATCTACAAAAAATCCTTCAATAAATAATGCATGTTCTTTTGCATCATTAAATAATTGCATTGCTATTGATGAAACACTTCAAGATAAAGTAAAATCTCAAGGTATAACAAGAATTAAAGGAGATTGTAGAAATACTGATAAGAACTGGGCTTATGATAATTTATGGGATAAAGGTTTAAATCACTCAATAGTAATTCAACTTTCTCCTGAAAAAGACACTGCTTTAAGAGATTATGCTATAATGACTAAATCCTTAATATTTTATGAAGATAGTGTAAGTGACACTTCTCTTAGAGATAAAATATTTTCATCTATGGAAATAGACTCTATTTGTTTAGGTTGGGGCCCTGATGAATTTACAAATGTAAGTACAACATCAAAATATGGTGTAGGTATGGTTGCTGCAGATTGGTCTTATAATTTAACTGTATTAAGTGCCTTTGATTCATTACCTGTTAATCAAAAATCATCGCAAAATATTCCCAATAAAAAAAATGCTCATTATGTAACATTTATAATATCCGATGGTGATAATCAACAATGGAACCTTGGAAGTAATTATGGTTCTTTAAAGTGGTTTGGCTCTCCATATAGAGGGGAATTTAATTTAGGTTGGTCTCTAAGTCCATCATTATTTTTTTTGTCTCCTACTGTATTTGATTTATATTATAAAACTGCTTCTAATGGAACTAATAATGATTATTTTATAGTTTCTCCATCAGGTAATGGATATATATATCCTAGTAAATTTAATACAAATGCTCTAACATCATATACTACTAGATTAAATGAATATATGAAAAAGACCGATGAAAAATATGTTGCAATTATAGACGACTCATCTTTTTATAATAATGAACTTTGGGATAAATTTACTATTAAATCTAATATAGATGGATTATTTTATCTTGATTATCATAGACATGACAACTATCATGGAAAGATTAATTGGTCTAATAATAAACCTATTGTATCCTGTAGGGATTTGCTTTGGAGTAACTTAGAGGATGAAGATACTTTAATTAAGAATATAAATGATAGAGTTAAATCAGGTCAAACAGACATTCATGATGCTAATAGTTATACCTTTGTTTATGTTCATGCTTGGAGTAAAGATTTAAGTAATGTTAAATATGCTGTTGATAAGCTTAAAGAAAATCCTAACGTTGAAATAGTAACTCCTAAAATATTTATGGAACTTATATCTAAGAATGTTACGCACTAATTAAAAATATTTCATTATTAATTATATATTATAATTAAGGGGTTATTTTTTTAATTTTGTAATTTTTTTGTAATTTTGACCATTAAATTCTATGTTAAAATATTTTTTGTAATAATATTATTACTTACTAAATGATTAAAATAACATGATAATTTTAAAATTTATCTTACTTTTATGGGGGGGACAATATGATTTGTGATAAATTAAATTTAATGATACATAATTGCCATGATTTAGATAAAGTTCATGGTACTTTTGGAATGAGTCTTTTTAAAAAATGCAATGCTTTAAATGTAACATTAAAAGATAAAAATGTTGATGCTGAAAAAATTAATATGGCTATTGACTTAATCAAAGGTAAAACGTCTATATTTTCAAATTTTAGAGGAAATAATCTATTAACTTTAGCTGTAAATATTTCACTTACTGATAATATGGAGGCTAGTTTAGAGGAAATTATAAATATATATAATAAATTAAAAGAACAATTTTTTTCAAATCAATATCTCGTTTTAGCAGCTCAAGTTATTTTTGATGCAAAAGATAGAGTTAATACACATGATGCTATAATAAATACAAGAACTGTGTATAATCTTATGAAAAACAATCATAGATTTTTAACTGGTCATGAGGATATAGCTTGTGCTGCTATGATTGCTACAACTTCTAAGAATTATGATGAAACTTTTAATGAAATAGAAAAATGTTATACTATTCTTAAAAAACATGGACTTTGGAGCGGAAATAACCTTCAAACATTATCTCATGTATTGTGCTTTATAAATCTTCCAGCAGAAGATAAGTGTAAAAAAGTTGTTGAGCTTAAAGAAAAACTTGAAACCTACAACGTTCCTTTAAAAAGTTATTCTTTGCCACTATTAGGTATAGCCTCGTTTGTCACAGATGACACTGATGCTTTTGCTAAAACTATGGTTACTACAAGTAATGAATTAAAAAAGGAAAAAGGTTTTGGGACTATTTCTATGGGAGCATTGATTAGAAATATGATTTCTGCGTCTTTAGTAACTTCAATGTATATTGACACCATGGATGAAGTTATCAAAGAAAATTTAATAAATACTACAAATAATGTTGCATTAACTGTAGCTATTGCAATAGAAATAGCTACAATGGCAGCTGTTTCATCTGCCGCTGCAGCATCTAGTGCTAGTAACTAGTTTAAACTGTTAAATTTAATAAACCATTGAAAAATGAATTATTATTTTTCAATGGTTTTATTATTTTTACTTAAATTTTATTCCATCTTCCACTTTTTATATATACAAAAGATATAGTTACAGAAATAAATGTTGCTATTGGAGCTGCAAGTCCTATTCCTAGCAAACTAGTTGGTATATAAACACTTAATATATACGCTAATGGTACACGAATTAAAATTGATGCTAAAATTCCATTAATCATGGTGAACTTAGTTTTTCCACATCCATTTAAGAAACCATTTTGACAAAATCCAAAGGCAACTAGCATGAAATCAATACTAAATGTTCTCATATATTGTGCGCCTGCCAAAGTTACATCTGCATCTGCTTTAAACATATGCATAATTGACTGAGCATTTATTTGGGCCCAGGCAAAGAATACTATGGAACATAAAAAAGCAAGTAACATACTAGCATTTAAAGCTTTTTTAGCACGTTCTGGTTTATTAGCCCCAATATTTTGTGCTGTAATTGATGTTATTGCACCTGAAAATGCAATGGCTGGAAGCATTGCAAACATATCAAATTTACTGGCTATTCCCACTGCTGCTGCTGGAACTACTCCTAAAGTATTTATAATAGCTGTTATAATTAAAAAAGATACTGAAACCATTGTTTCTTGAAGCGATACTGGTATTCCTAGCTTTATAAGCTTTAATGCTTTATCCTTATGTATTTTAAAGTTTTTAAATTTAAACTGAAATATAAAATTTTGTTTACTTAAATAAATAATAGCCAATATCATACTTAAACCTTGAGAAGCTATAGTTGCTATTGCTGCTCCTGCTGGTCCTAATTTGAAAATTCCAACTAAAATCAAGTCAAGAACAATATTAGTAATGCAAGCAACTGCAATAAATATCATTGGACTTTTTGAATCACCTATTCCTCTTAACATAGCACTAATACCATTATACCCAAAAATAAATATTATTCCTGCTGAGCAAATTAGAACATATTCTTTTGCTCCACTAAATGCTTCTACTGGTGTTCTTAACATTTTTAAAAATGATGGTGTCAAAAACATCATAACTATAGTAAACAAAATTGCAAAACCAACAAATAATGTTAGCATAGTACTTATTGTTTCAACTGTATCTTTTTCCTTTTCCGCGCCAAAGTATTGAGCTATTAATATGGTTCCCCCCATAGTTAATCCAGATATTAAACTTGTTAATATCTGCATAACCTGCGTTCCAATAGAAACAGCTGAAATACTTACTGAACTTCCGAACCATCCTACTATAGCCATATCAACAGCTCCATATAAAGCTTGTATAAAGTTTGCAATTAAAAATGGTATAGCAAACATCAATAATGATTTATAAATGTTGCCTTCTGTTAAAATTTTATTGTTTTTTTCCATTTTACCCCTTCTCCCAATTATTTAATTATTACTAAAAAAGCCGGATAAGTCAGTTAACGATAGTTAACCATCTTATCCGGCATATATTACAAATATATCCTCCGATGACATTATTGATAATATCATATAAAAAAAATAATTGTCAATAAAAACTTTTAAATTTATATTTTTAATATATAGTGTTCCAAGTTGACTTTTAAACTTATCCACTCCAAAACTTGGATACCTAAAATAGTGAGACATGCTCCCAATCACCTAGAATTCAACACTGTATTTTGTATAAAAACATTTTAAGGTTATTGAATAAATTTAAATTGGAGCTTGTTTCCCCATGTGCGTAAAGCTAAGCTAATTTATTCCAAAGTAGGGGGAAGTGCATAATCGAAAAGTATTTCCTCACTATTTTTCCTTCTTCTTTTTTCTCTAAGACTTTTTCTAGCTACTCGGTTCAATATTTGTAAGATATCTTCAATGTCATTCTTTCTAGTTGAAAAATTAATACATATATCTTTTAAATTATTAGCAATAGTTGAATAGAACATTATAATACTTATATCTCTATTTTTGAAGACTTTATAAATATATTTAATATTTGAATATGCACAATTTATAAGTAAACACATAATCAATCTTCCATAGATTAAACATTTTAAATAGTATTCTTTTGCTAATTTAACCTTTTCAATATGACCAAAAGATTTCCAACATTTAAATAAGATTTCTATTTGCCAACGGATTCTATAAGTTTGCATTAAAAATTCTACAGTAGCAAATTCTTTATCAACACTTGTAAGCATTATGGTCCATTTTAATGTTTCTTTTTCTTTTTTACTTAATGTTCTACCTTGATTGGTACGTCTTAATTTTTCTTTATAAAGTTCTTCAGGTAATTTTTCACCAATGATCCTAAACTCAAAGAATTCATTATCTTTTGACTTAGTATAAAGGTATAAATCAATTTGATTATTTATAGATTTTTTTAAAAAGCCTTCTAAATCAAATTTTTCTAATTTATTTGTAATTAAATTTTCTTTATAAAAAATAGTATTTAACTTTGCTTTACTTAAAAAATGTGCACCTTTATTTAATATTTGATTAAAATATTTCTTATCAAAATATCCTAAATCAACTAATAAAAGCTCATTTTCATTAATTTGTTCTGTTAAATCATTCATATAAACAGCATCATTTTCACAAGCACATCTCAATTCTACATTTTCAATAGAATTATATTTAAAACTATATAATGTTTGAAGTTTTAAAGCAGCCTTCGGCACACTATTTCCATAGCCTTTCCAAATTAATTTTAATTCATCATTCACTGGTATAATTGAGCTATCACAAATTTTAATATCTGAAAAAAGTTGTAAACTACGTATATTATTCATCTTTTGAATTTTAAGATATTTTTCTTCTATAGTGTTTTTAAAAACTTTCTCTAAAAATTCACTACCTTTTTCAAGTCTATTCTCCAATCCTTGTCTAGTTATTTCTTTACTTGAATCAATTCTTTCGTAGAAATCGGATAAGCTTCTTAAAGAAAGATTATCAACACTAAATGCACCAAAAGTAAATAGTTTAAAAAACATATTTCCATCTATTTTGCTACGTCTTTGAATAAAGCCTACTTCTTCAGCAATTTTATTTAATCTTTTTTCAGAAAAAACACTTATATTTTTTGAAATTTTACTAATACTATTAATGAATTTCATATAAAGTCACTCCTTTCTTTAGGTTAACATACTATTAGGAGTGGCTTTTTTATTTGTTTTTATAACTAAAAAAGTTATGAAAAACATGAAAAATATGGCTTAGCTTTACGCACATGCTTGTTTCCCTACACAAATCTAATTTTTAAGATTGATTGTTAAGCTCATTGTAATACTCATCTATAAGCTTATATGAAGCTTCTTTTATATCACTATTTTGTAGTTCATCTATTTTTGATTCTGCTTCTAATTTATTTTCATCTAAAGTACTATTATTATCTTTAAATAGTTTTGCTATTTTATCTGCTGCCCTTACAATTTCAACAACTTTCAAATAATTTTCATCTTTTATCTCTTTTGTATATTTAGATCCTTTATGCCATCTTACTGCCAATATTATAAGTTCTTTGGCTTTATCATCACAATTTAAAAATTCATCGATATTTTCCTCCAAATATTCTGCACCAATTTTATTATGTTCATCACCAGTATGCTTTTGAATATCATGAAGTAATGCTGAAATCCCAACTATATCTTTATATTTTTCATCCATTCCTAACTCATCAAAAAGTATTAATGATATTTCTTTTACTTTTTTGCTATGCTCTACTAGCTCTTCAGCATCTTCTCCACCTAATGATTTATTTATTTCTTTTATTTTTTTTAATATATCCTCTTCATTATATGTAATATTGCTATCATTTTCATTTATTGTATTAGTAGCTATACTTTTAGAATGATTTTTATTTTTTACATATATAAAACTTCCGCTAATTAAACTGATTATAGATATACCACACAGAATAATTATCAATTTTTTTCTCAAGATTATACCTCCAGTATATATAAGATTTTTCTAGTTAAGAATTAAGAGTGAATAGTTAACAGTTACTGTTAATTTCTAATTTTTTAATTAACTATATTTATACTTGCTTTTTTAACTTATAACAAAGATTTGATGAATAAATTTAAACTTATTTATTGCTTAAAACAATTTTATATTTTAACCTTGTCAGTTTAATATCAAAAGTTTAAATTTTTATTAAATATAACCACTTAAACTAAATAAGCCATTTAAAGTAGTATTAAAAACTATCTTTAAATGGCATTATTTTAACTATTCTTCTGCTCTTCTATTCTATCTGCAAGCTCATTTAGGTATACCCATCTTTCCATTAAATGATCCAGTTCACCTTTTAATGCTTCTTGAGTTTTTAATAGCTCTTGTAATTTCACAAAGTCGCTTCCATTTTTAGCTATTTCTTTTTCTATATTTTCTATTTCCTCTTCTTTTGATACAATATTATCATCTATTTCTTCATATTCTTTTTGTTCCTTAAATGAGAACTTTAGTGGTTTATCTTTTTTTCTATTTTTATATTCAGTTTTTTCTTTAAACTCTTTTTTATCCGCTTCTTCTTTTAAGAACGCTTCTTCATAATCTTTATAATCACTATAGTTTCCTGTAATTTCTAAAATTTCACCATTTCCTCTAAAAGAAAGTATTTTGTTAGCTACCCTATTTAAAAAGTATCTATCGTGGGATACAGTTATTACGGTCCCATTAAACTCCTCTAAATATTGCTCAAGTATTGCCAAAGTATCAATGTCTAAATCATTGGTAGGCTCATCTAAAAATAATACATTAGGGCTCTCCATAAGTATTTTAAGTAGATATAATCTTCGTCTCTCTCCACCAGAAAGTTTATTTATAGGGGTATACTGACTTGGTCCTTCAAATAAAAATCTTTCAAGCATTTGAGATGCAGATATTTTACTTCCATCGTTAGTTGTTATAAACTCTGCACTTTCTTTTATATAATCTATAGCTTTTAAAGCATAATCCATCTCTTCATTTTCTTGTGAAAAATATCCAAGTTTTACTGTTTCTCCAAAGGTAATTACTCCACTATCTGGTTTTAATTTATCACTTAAAATATTTAAAAGAGTAGACTTTCCTATTCCATTATTACCTATTATTCCAACTCTATCTTCTTTAGTAGCTATATAATTAAACTCTTTTATTATAAGTTTATCATCAAATTTTTTATTTATATTTTCAGCTTCTATTATTTTTTTACCAAGTCTGCTACTGCCAGTACTTATATTAACTTTTTCACTACTTGTATCAATTTTTCCATTTTTGATTTCTTCAAATCTATCAAGTCTTGCCTTTTGTTTAGTACTTCTTGCCTTTGCACCTCTTTTTACCCATTCAAGCTCTCTTCTATATAAATTTTGTCTTTTTCTTTCAAGACTTTCTTGCATTTCCATACGTTCTATTCTTTTTTCCACAAAAACAGAATAGTTTCCATCATATGTATATAAATTACCTTTTTCTATTTCAAAAATTTTATTTGCAACTCTATCTAGAAAATATCTATCATGAGTAATCATAAGTAATGCACATTTTCTTACTTTTAACTCATTTTCAAGCCATTCAATGGCCTCATTGTCCATATGATTTGTAGGTTCATCTAATATCAAAAGATCACATTGTGCGATTAAACTACTAGCTAATGCTATTCTTTTCCTCTGACCACCGGATAAATTTTTCACTTTTTCATTAAAATTGTTTACTCCAAGTTTCGTTAAAGTTCTTTTAGCATCGCTTTCTACTTGCCATCCATTTAAAGCATCCATTTTACTTTGTAATGCTGTTAACTTATTTTGAAATTTAGTATTAGCACTATCCTTCTCTAGATTATACAATGTCTCTTCATATTCTCTTAAAACCTTCATAACTTCTGAAGACCCTTTAAATACCAAATCTAGAACGTTATCTTCATCATCGTAAAACACTTCTTGAGCTAAATATTCTACTCTTAACCCATTCATTTTTACCATAGTTCCATTTTCATAATTTTCTATTCCAGCAACAATTTTCAAAAGAGTTGATTTACCAGCACCATTTACTCCTATAATTCCAATTTTATCTTCATTGGAAATCGTTAATTTTATATCATTTAGCAAAATTTTATCACTATAGCTTTTAGTTATATTATCTAAAGTTATTAAATTCATTTATTACCATCCTCTTGCTTCAATTTATCTATAGGGCTCCAAGTTGACTTTTAAAATGATTTATTTTAATACTTGGATGCCTAAAAGAGTGATACAAGCTTTTAAGTATCTAAAAGTCAATACTTCATTATCACATAAAAATATCTTTAAATTATTGAACAAATTTAAATTTGAGCTTATATCCATATAATACTTAAATAAATTATATACTATATTAAATTTTTCTGCTAGTTTACCTTTAAATACATGTAAAGTTATATTTTTAACATATATTATTATGTAATCAATGTTTTTTACCACATTTTACATATTTTTTCTATATAAAGTTACTAAATTTATATATTAATAACATTTTTTTAATATAATTTAATTTTAGTAATTGATTTTCACTTAAAAAGCATATATACTCAATGTATAGTATTTTGTTAATAATTTGATTATTATTTTATTTCACAAGAAAATTTTATTATTATTTATTTTTTATTTTTTATAGCAATTCTAATTCATAAATTCTTAATTGTACTTACATATTCAAAATTGTCTTAATACTTTTTATATTAAAACTGATATAACAATTAAGTTTTTGCTGAATGTTTTGCTTTGTATTTATTTTAATATTATACAAATATTGTTTTTAGTTTTTCAAATTCAAAGTCTTTTTGCATAATATAATTCATATATAGATGATATGATTATATAATGATAGTTGAAAAAGACTTTAACAACAAAACATTGAGATTATAAAGGAGTGGACTTATGAAAAGAATTTTAGATAATATTATTGAAAAAAGTAGAGATTGGACTCAAAAAGGTGCTGTAGCAGATTACATTCCTGAACTTGCAAAGGCTGATCCAAATGTTTTAGGAATATGCATCACTACATTAGATGGGAAAGAGTACTATTCAGGAGACTATGATACTAGTTTTACTATTCAAAGTATATCTAAGGTTATAACCTTAATGGTTGCAATATTACAAAACGGATCAGAATATGTTTTTTCTAAGGTTGGTATGGAGCCTACAGAACTTGCGTTCAACTCTATAACAAATCTTGAAACCAGCCCCCAGAAAAAGCCTTTAAACCCAATGATAAATGCAGGAGCTATAGCTGTTACTTCTTTATTAAACGGAGAAAGTCCTGAAGATAAAATTAACACTATTCTTAATTTCACAAGAAAAATTTGTGAAAATGATACTATTGAGCTAAATGAAGATGTTTATAGAAGTGAAAAAGCTACTGGAGATAGAAACAGAGCACTTGCTTATTACATGAAAGGTAACGGTATAATAGAAGGCGAAGTTGAAGAGATTCTTGATGTTTACTTCAAAGCATGTTCTATGGAAGTTACTTGCAGAGACTTAGCTAGAATAGGTGCTATGCTTGCTAATGATGGCGTACTTATAAGCGGCGAAAGAATTATATCTAGAGATATATGTAGAATGATAAAAACTATAATGGTTACTTGCGGAATGTATGATGCATCTGGTAAATTCGCTGTACATATTGGAATCCCTTCTAAGAGCGGAGTTGGCGGTGGTATAATGGCTGCTGTTCCTAGAAGAATGGGCATTGGTTTAGTTGGACCTGCTCTAGATTCTAAAGGAAATAGTTGTGGTGGATTAAAAGTTTTAGAATACCTTTCTAACGAATTAGATTTAAGTATATTCTAATATAAGATTAAGATAAAAAAGGAAACGTTAAAATTAACGTTTCCTTTCTATTTCTATTTTTTTAATTCATCGTAATCTTTTGTAGCTTTAACAACTAACCTACTTAATACTAATAATGCTATTAAATTAGGAATGACCATTAATCCATTAAAAGTATCTGCTAACTGCCACACTAAATCAACTTTTAGTGTGGATCCAACAACAACTACTATCATCACTAAAATTCTATAAGGAGTTAATCCTTTTTTTCCAAATAAAAATTTTATGTTATTTTCTCCAAAGAAATACCATCCAATTATTGTTGAAAATGCAAAGAATAATAAACATATTGCTACAAAAACATCACCAAAACCACCTAATGTTAGTTCAAAAGCTCTTTGTGTTAATTGTATACCTGTCAAGTTTCCTTCATTTAATGCTCCGCTTGTTATTATAACTAATGCTGTTAATGTAAGAATTACAAATGTGTCTATAAATACACTAACTATAGCAACAGATCCTTGCTCACTTGGATGTTTAACATTTGCAACTGCATGAGCATGTGGAGTTGAACCCATTCCTGCTTCATTAGAAAATAATCCTCTTGAGACACCATATCTTACAGCCTGTCTTATAGTTATACCTATTGCACCACCAACTACAGCTTGTGGATTAAAAGCCCCTACAAAAATAGCTTTAAATGCTGGAATTAATTCACTTCCATTCATAGCAATTACTATTACCCCAACAAGTATATACATTCCAGCCATAAATGGAACAACTTTTTCTGTTACAGATGCTATACGTCCCATACCTCCGAAAAATACAAAACCACCTATAATTGCAACTATTATACCTACTATTAGTGGAGAAACTCCAAAGGAGTTATTAAAAGCATCTGATATGGAATTTGCTTGAACTGCATTCCCCATAAATCCTAATGCTAATGTACATGATATAGCAAAAAATACAGATAAAAATCCACCAATTTTTTTATTTTTGATACCATTTTTAATATAATAAGCTGGTCCTCCTGTAACTTCGCCTTCAACTCTAGTTTTAAATAATTGAGCTAGAACAGCTTCTGCATATATTGTAGACATTCCTAAAAATGCACTTACCCACATCCAAAAGATAGCACCAGGTCCACCAGCAGCAATTGCTGTAGCAGCTCCGGCAAGATTTCCTGTTCCTACTTGTGCAGCAATTGCTGTCGCTACAGCTTGGAAAGAGCTCATCCCATCTTTTCCTGCTTTTTTTCCTCTTAAATTTATACCACCAAAAACTCTTTTAAAACCTTCACCAAACTTTCGAACCTGAACAAACTTTAACCTAATTGTAAAAAATATTCCTGTACCTAATAGCAGCACTAATAAAACACTACTCCAAAGCACCTCATTTAAATTGGTAATAGCATTAAGTAATCCATCCATAAATAATCCTCCTATAGTATTGATTAAATTTTTGCTATTTAAATTTAAATTTGCTTACATAGAGGCACAAAATAAATTCTATTAATTTTGTATCTCTAATATAACTTTTACCACCCTCTTATTACCTTAATTTTAAATAAATATTAGAAGTAATTAATTAAACTAATTAATATTAGAGCTTTATATTTTGTAAATACTATTAGTTACTACAAATAAATACCTTTTATTTGTTCTTTTTCTAAAGCTTAATTTTATATTTTTTATAATCATAAATTGCTTCAATATATATGTATATATTTTCTCTATAGGGTTCCAAAATTAAATTTTAAACTTATTCATTTATCAAATGATAAAACTCAAATTAATATTTTATCAATAACTAACAGATTATTTTAATTAAGAGTGAACAGTTGTGTTTATTACTACTCACTTTGATCCTAGTAATTCTCAACGTATTTTTAACTTTAATAAACTGATGCTCAGTTTCATCAATAATTTTTAGTCCTTAACTAACTATATTTGTATGGTATTTTGAACTAATCTTATATATACTTTAAAAATATTCTTTTTCACTTAAGAATATACCTTATTTCTATTATTAATACATATTTAACTATTTATTAATTAATTCAATTAATATAATATATTTTATATATTATAGTATTAACTTTTATTTAATAAGTTTTTTAATACTCTATAAGTATTATTTTAAATTTACTTTCTTATAGAGCTCCAAGTTTACCCTTAAATTTATTCATTTTAAAACTTGAATACCTAAAATAGTGAGACACTCTCTGAATCATTTAAGACTCAACACTGCATCTTGTATGAAAATGTTTTAGAGTTATTAAATAAATTTAAATTTGAGCTTGTTTCCCTATATCTTTAATATATTTAAATTCTTTTTTTCGCTTTTTTTAATAATGTAATTATTTTTTATTACTTTTAGTTAAATTTGGAACTTTTTTATAAAAAACTATTGATTTTTAATATATATCATGCTAAAATAAATATTGTCAGTTGGCAATTTGCTAGTGTGGCGGAATGGCAGACGCATTCGACTCAAAATCGAACGGGAAACCGTACGAGTTCGACTCTCGTCACTAGCACCAAAAACATGGTTTTTTATAAACCATGTTTTTTGTTTTGTTTATAAATAATTATATAAGGTTTCAATGTAACTTTTAAACTTATTCATTCATCAAATGAGAAAACTCAAATTAATATTTTATGTATAACTAACAAATTAGTTTAGTTAAAAGTTAAGAGTGAATAGTGAACAGCCTATAGCCCCCCCTAATTGGATTGGACAAAGTTAATTTAGATATTTACAATTATATTAATGAAATTAGGAGGGCTACAATATGTCAAAAGTTGTTTTTAAAAGAAAGTTTTCAGAAGAACAAAGAGTTGCTTATGTTAAAGAAGTTCTTGAATCTG
>NZ_BAAABH010000029.1:0-46756 GCF_054767855.1 Clostridium sp. CTA-19
TAACTACCTAAAAGAACAAGGGTTTATAACGTTAACCGAGAGTTATTTAAGATTTAGGTAATTCTATTGAACCGCCGTGTACCGAACGGTACGCACGGTGGTGTGAGAGGACGGAAAATAAAATAATTATTTTCCTCCTACTCGATTATAATATATGTATTTACTTATGGGTTCCATGTATTACTTTAAAGCCATTAGCTTTTAATATTTTTTCATGTTTAGAGTAGTTATCACATTCGACCTCTATGCAAAGAGCAATATGAATAGTATCAACATTTTTATTTTTTAATTGATTTATTTTATGTTGCCAATCTTCATCACTTCCTAATGTACTTGAACAGCCACTACAATAGAAAAAACTAGCCAAAGTCTCCTTTTTATTTTTATAAATAGTAAAAGCATCTAAATCGTTATTAAAAGCATTAAGGCATCCAGTTCCAGCGCATTTACCAATTAGTTTTCTACAAGACATAATTGCTATTGACATAAAAACACCTCCTTTAGGTATAATCAAATAAATGTGTAGTCTCTTATTTTTTCATATTCATTAAAAGTCTTCAAAAGTTATATAAATTGAATTTTTATTTGGATATTTGTGAATAGTACAGTCTACTTCATAAACATCTTTAATAAGCTCTTTTGTTAATATTTCATTAGGTGCTCCAGTTGCAGCAATATTACCATTATGCATAACATATAATTTATCACAATAAGAAGCAGCTAAATTTAAATCGTGCAATGCAGCAATTACAGTAATACCTAAAGATTTTGTTAACTTTAATATTTGAAGTTGATACTTTATATCAAGGTGATTAGTGGGCTCATCAAGAATAAGTAATTTCACTTGTTGAGCTAGTGCCCTTGCAAGTAGAACACGTTGTTTTTCACCACCAGATAAAGTTAAAAAACTTCTATATCTATAGTCAAACATATCAACTTTTTTAAGCATTTCATGAGTTATGTCAATATCCTTATCGTTATCAATTTCAAGAAGACCTTTATGAGGGCTTCTACCTAGTAAAACCATTTGTTCTACAGTCATATCAAAAGCAAGATTGTTGAATTGACTAACAACTCCTAAATTTTTAGCAACGTCTCTAATTGGTATATTTAAGAGGTTTTTTCCATTCAAAAGCATAACTCCAGATTTAGGAGAATATACTCTGTAAATAGACTTTAAAAGGGTAGATTTACCACTTCCATTTGGACCTATTAATCCAACAAACTCACCATTTTTTACAGTTAAAGAGACATTATTTACAATAGTTTTATTACCAAAAGCAACATTTAAATCTTTAATATCTAAATTCATAATAAGCTACCTTTCTCCAAATCCGTAAGCACGTGTTATCATAATATAAATAAAAAATGGTGCACCTAAAAGTGAAGTAATTATGCCAATAGGCATTTCCATATTTTTCAGTATTATACGGGATAGCACATCTGCCCAAACTAAGAATATAGCACCTAGAAGTACAGTAGTTGGTAAAAGTTTCTTATGGTCTGAACCAACTAAACTACGGGTAATATGAGGAATAACTAATCCTACAAAACCTATCATTCCACAACATGAAACAAGAACCCCTGATAAAATTGAAACGCTAATTAAATAAAACTTTCTATATTTATTTAAATCTATACCTAAAGTTATAGCAGTTTCATCACCTAAAAGCATTACATCCATAACCCTAGATTGTATAATAAAGATTATAATAAAAAATACAACTACGATTGTAGGTATCAATAAGTTTGTCCATTTAGCACCAGTTAAAGAACCCATACTCCAATATGAAAGTGAGTGAAGGGCACTGTTATCGTTTGTAAGATAAATCATAAAACTTGATAAGGCAGAACATATTAAGTTAACTACCATACCAGAAAGAACTAATTTTACAGATGTAGCTCTTCCACCTAAATTAGAAAGTTTAAAGACTACTATTGAGGCGAGTAAAGCTCCTATAAAAGCCCAAAAGGTTACACCTGTATTTTGTAAAACTCCAGTAAATAATGTGGAGGCACCAATTAATATTGAAAAAGTAGCACCTAGTGTGGCTCCGGAGGAAATCCCTAAAAGATAAGGATCAGCTAATGGATTTTGCACTGTAGCTTGCATAACCGTTCCACCAAGAGATAATCCTAACCCAGTTATTACACCAAGAAAAACTCGTGGCAATCGTATTTGCCAAACTATATCAATAGATGCCTGTGGAATTGACTTTCCTTTTAAACTTGTACCAAAAAGTTTATTTAAAATTATACTATAAACATCAGTGGCAGGAAGTTTTACAGAACCTATAGACACTGCTAAAACTATAGATACTAATAAAAGCAACATTAAAGCAATAACTATTAAATAATTATATTTACTTAGTATATTTGAAAAGTTTTTATTTTTCATAAATCACCTATTTATATAATTCAGGATATAATTCTTTAGAGTAGCGTTCAATAGCATCTACTACACGAATTCCACCGGCCCAAGTTTCAGCAAGCCCAGTAACAACTATTGCATTATTTTTAACGGCAGTTACATTTTTCAAGGCCTCATTAGAAGTGAAAATTTTAGCAATTTCAGGATCGTGAATATCTTTTCCATCGCCATCATGGATAAGAAGAATAGTGTCAGGATTTAAACTAACTATATTTTCTAAACTTACAGTTCCAGATTCTTCACCTAAATTTTCTAATCCAGCTTTTAAAGCCATATCACTTACAAGATCATTTTTGCCATATAATCTAAAATCACCTTTTTCTTCAGATTCTAAAATTAATGTTGTTTTTTTCTTGTCAATAGAATTTGTTTTTTCTTCTATTTTAGTTAATCTATCTTTATTGTCTTGGATATATTTATCTGTTTTATCCTTTATATTAAATATAGTTCCTAAGTCATCAATATCTTTAAATAAATTTTCAACAGTATAATTTCCAACGGATTTAACGGTATTACGCTGAGCAAATGTATTAGTACCTCTGCCTATCCATTCGCTTACATCACCAAGTGTTTTATCGGCAAAGACACTTTTCCATCCAAATATAAAATCTGGATTTAAAGATAAAACTTGCTCTTTAGTAGGATATTTTTCAGATACAACTGGAATTTTTGCATATTTGTCTTTAACTTTTTCTGATATAGGGTTGTCCAAATAGCATGTACCAACTAGCTTATCTTCTAATCCTAAGTCTAGCATCAATTCAGTTGTAGTTTGGTTAGTTGTTAAAACTCTTTCTGGTGCCTTATCAAAAGTAATTTCAATTTCTTCGTTATTCACATTATAATTTTTTATAGTTACAGGATAGCTTGAATTTTTATTTTCCTTGGTAGAACTGTTTTCAGTAGATACACTATTTGTATTAGTAGATTTATTATTACTAGAACAACCCATAAATGAAACTGTCATAGCAATGCAAAGTGTAGTACATAAAGTTTTCATAATTGTTTTTTTTATATTTTTTGATCTCATAAATAAAACTCCTTTAATTTTTTATAAATAAAAAAACCTATTTAACCTTAAGTGGCTAAATAGGTATAAGTACAAACTTATATAAACACTATCCCCATCTCTCGTAGGTTATTGTAGTGAAAAAATAGGCAGGTATTCTGGCTAAAGATTATTGATATAGAAAAAATAATCTTTTACAGTGGCGGGACCGCGTGGGATTTGCACCCAACTTCCCCTTTTATATAAAAGTGACTTTACTTTTATAACCTATTCTAAAAGTAAGTTAAATTGAATTTAACTTAAAATTTTATTGAATTATCATTGAAAAGCTTATCATAAATTAAAAAATATGTCAAATAATTTTGAAATGATTAATTTTTATAACTAATTGTTCAAATATATAGTGTTCCAAGTTAATTTTTAAACTTATTCAGTTATCAAGTGAGAAAACTCAAATTAATATTTTATCAATAACTAACAGATTATTTCAGTTAAAAGTTAATAGTGAACAGTTAAATAGTTGTGGTGATTATTACTAACTATGTTCCTAATAATACTAAACGTACTTTTTTAGAATCAGCTTTGATTGCTTTAGGTTTTATTTATATTTTTTCTTAACTGATAACAAAAATTTGATGTATAAATTTAAATATTTTTATAGAAGATAATTATAATTACAAAAAATTAATTTAAATTTTTATTGACAAGGTGTGTATATAGAGTATATACTGTGTATATAGGATATATACAAATTGAAAATAAAATTTATAAAGGAAATAGGATTTATGAAAATTATGTTTATAATTATAATGTTTTGTATAGCTATAGTTTTGGAGCATTTAATTTTCTTTAAAAAACGAGAAAAGATAGAAAAATAATTTTTTTTACTACAACTGTATATAGTGGGTATACTCACTATATAAATAATGTTGAAGAAGAGGGGTATTATGAATATTGTAATTGATAATTCTTCTGGAAAGCCAATATATTCACAAATAGAAGAACAAATTAAAAAATCAATATTTGAAGATAAACTTATATTAGATGATATATTACCATCTATAAGAGCACTGTCACAGGAATTAAAAATAAGTGTAATAACGACTAAAAGGGCTTATGAAGAATTAGAAAAGCAAGGATTTGTTTATACAGTTCCAGGAAAGGGAACTTTTATCTCAAATAAGGATAAAGAATTTATAAAATATACTATAATGGATAATGTTAAAAAATATCTTTTAAAGGGCATAAATGAAGGGAAAAAAATAGATTTATCCTTAGATAATATGAAAGAAAAATTAGAAATTATATATAAGTATTAAAGGAGTTGAGGAGTATGAAAAATGTTTTGGAGATAAAAAATATAACAAAAACCTATAAAAATTTTAAATTAGATGATGTATCTTTTAATTTAGAAAAAGGATATATAATGGGATTTATAGGTGAAAATGGAGCAGGTAAAACTACAACAATAAAATTAATAATGAATTTATTAAAAAGAGATAGTGGAGAAATTAAGATATTTGGAAAAGATAATGTTAAGTATTCTAAAGAAATAAAAGAAAAAATTGGTTTTGTATATGATGATTGTTTTTATTATGAAAAATTATCTATAAAGAAAAATGCTAAAATAATTTCTAACTTTTATAAGCAGTGGAGTTTTGAAACTTTTAGCAAATATTTAAAGATATTTGGATTAAATGAAGATCAAAAAGTAAAAGAACTTTCAAAGGGTATGAAAATGAAATTTGCAATTGCTATAGCACTTAGTCACAATGCTGAGTTTTTAATAATGGATGAACCAACTGCAGGTCTTGATCCAATTGTTAGAGAAGAACTTTTAGATATATTTCAAAAGGTAATTCAAAATGAAGATATAGCTATTTTAATATCAACACATATAACATCAGACCTTGAAAGAATATCTGATTATATAACTTATATTAATAAAGGAAAAATAGAATTTTCTAAACCTACAATTGATGTATTGGAAGAATATCGAATTGTAAAAGGTGATAAAAGTTTATTAAATGATGAAAATAGAAAAGCATTTATATCAATAAATATAACGAGTTTTGGATTTGAGGCTTTAACTAATAATGTATCAAAAATAAATGCTATATTTAAAGATAGTGTGATTTTGGAAAAGCCAACATTAGAAGATATTATGGTATTTAAAAGCAGAGAAGCAGTTGGAAATATATAACAACGAATTTAAAGATGTAATGGGGAGAGGATTAAGATGTTAAATGTAATAAAAAGAGAGCTGAAAATACAGCTTTTATCATTAAAAGGTTCACAATTTATAATGTTATTAATTGGTATGGCAGTAATAGCTATGACTCAAGGACAAGATTTTATAAATTATCTTATTATGGTTTTGGTAATAGGAGGACTTGGATATACAGAACTTGAAAGTAGAGACGGCGTTTATAAGTCTACACTTAGTTATCCTTGTACAAGGAAAGATTATGTTTTAGGCAAATTTATAGCTTCAATATTAGTGGCAATGATAGGATGTATATTAGCAATAGTATTAAATGAGATTTTATTGATAGCAATTCCTACAAAGTTTATAGGAGTAAATATACATTCATTAAAATCAATATTGCTTTATTCATTATTAATTATATCAATGTATTATTTGGCATATTTTTCATTAGGAATTAAAGCGGCTAAGATAAGTTATTATGTAGCGTTTATAGTTTTTATGATGGGATTTATGTTTATAAATAATATTTTCAAGTTTAAATTAGAGGGTAATATAGTAAAATTACTTTCTAATACAAGCATTCAATTTAATATAATACTTGTTATAGCAGTGTTAGCTATAACTGGGATATTAGCTACTTTATCTGTTGTAATATATGAAAAAAGAGATCTATAGGAGGTATAATATATGAATGCATTGCTTAAAAAAGATATAATAACTAGCAAAAATCCATTAATTATAATGAATTTACTTGTAGGATGCGTTATGGTAGTTTTAACGCTAATTGGTGCTAAAGCACCAGTTTATTTCCCAATATATATATTTGCAACTTTATTTATACCAATAATATTAAATAAATTTACAGCAACAGAAGAGACACGTAAATATTATGATATGTTAATAAATAGTTTTCCTGTTGATAGAAAAGATGTAGTAGTAAGCAAATATACTTTTTACTTATTAGTGTATTTTATAACATCAATATTTCTATTGTCTATAATTTTTATTTTGGGAAAAATAAGTGGTGAAGATTTAAAGATGTTGTTGTTTTCTCAATCATTCTCATTTTTATATTATGTAGTGATCATATGTGTTCCAAACTATATTTTTTATAAAGCTAGTTATGATGTGGCAGTAAAATATAGTGGATTTACACTATTAGGAATAATATATTTACCAATGTTAGTGCTTTTTTTAGCAGAAAAAATATTTCCAGCGGCTTCAAAAAAAGTTGTAGGTTTCTTTATGAAAAGCATAGAAAATGGATTTTTAATAATACCATTAATATTTTTAATAGGGCTAGTGATTTATGGGATAATAACAACTTTATCAATAAAGGGATATTGTAATAAAGATTTATCATAAACAGTTAGGAGGAGGAAGATGAATATAATAATAAACAATTCCTCAGGAGAGCCAATATACTCTCAAATAGAAAAACAGATAAAAGATGATATACTTATGAATAAATTATCTGCAAACGAACCATTGCCTTCAATAAGAGCTTTAGCTAAGGATTTGAGAATAAGTGTAATAACAACTAAAAGAGCTTATGAAGAACTTGAAAGAGATGGTTATATTTATACAGTACCAGGAAAGGGGTCTTTCGTTTCGGCTCAAGATAAGGAGCTTGTAAAGGAGCTTATTATAAGAAATATAGAAGAGTATTTTACAAAAGCAATAGAAGAAAGTGAGAAGATACAACTTTCATTAGATGAAATGAAAGAAATATTAGAAGTTTTATATGAAGAAAAGTAAATAGTTTGCAAAACTTATTTACAGATATAGTTAGAAGGAGAGAGCTTATATGGAAAATATATTAGAAGTAAAGAATTTAACCAAGGCATATAAAAATTTTAAATTGGAAGATATATCATTTACTCTTCCTAAAGGATACATTATGGGTTTTATAGGACAAAATGGTGCGGGAAAAACTACCACTATAAAACTTATAATGAATTTAGTAAAAAAGGATAGTGGCGAAATAAAAGTTTTTGAAAAAGATAATTTAAAATTTGAAAAAGAAATAAAAGAACAAATAGGATTTGTATATGATGAAGGATGTTTTTATGAACATTTATCATTAGAGGATAATGCAAAGCTTGTTGCACCATTTTATAAAGAATGGAGTTTTGATACATTTTATAAGTATGCAAATAAATTTGGACTTAATAAAGGTCAAAAATTTAAAGAACTTTCAAAGGGAATGAAAATGAAGTATTCCCTTTCAATTGCCCTTAGCCATAATGCAAAATTTATAATAATGGACGAGCCAACAGCAGGATTGGATCCAGTTGTTAGAGCAGAAGTTTTAAATATATTAAGGGAATTAATACAAGATGAAAATGTAGGTGTATTGTTATCTACTCATATAACTTCAGATCTTGAAAAAATAGCAGATTATATAACTTATATAAACAATGGAAAAATTATATTTTCTAAAAGTAAAGAAGAAGTATTAGATACTTATAAAATAGTAAAGGGAGATATAAGCCTTTTAACTAAAGAAAATGAAAAGTATTTTGAAGGAATAAGAAAAAGTTCTTATGGATTTGAAGCGCTAACTTCTGATGTAGAGTGGGTAAAAAAAGAATTTAAAGATAGTGTATTAATACAAGATGCAACATTAGAACTAATAATGATACTAAAAAGAAAGTAGAATATAATGATTTGGTAGGTTAAAATATGATGATTAAATCAATAGGCAAAGAGGTTAAATTACAAATTTTTAATTATAAAGGCTATTTAAATATAATGTTTCTTTTATTGCCTATAATTTTGATGTTATTAACTAATAAGGGAAATTATTATAATTATTTAATTAGTATGGTGGCAATAGCTAATATTGCCACTATACAATATGAAGTAAGGCAAAAAAATCATATATTATTTTTAAGTGTAGGTATGTCTAGGGATGAATATATAATATCAAAGTTTTTAGGGTCAGCAATAATAATTATTCTAGGAGGAATATTAGGATTTGTTATTAATGAATTATTAGATAAATTTATTATAAAATTACCTATGGATATATTTATAAAAGATGCAATATTAACGTTAATAATATTATTATTATCAATAAGTATTTACTATTTAATATATTATACATTAGGAAATAAGGCTGGGATGGTAGCTTATTTTATTGTTTTTATGGTAATAATTAATACTATGTTTGAAAGTAAATTTAGTCAATACTTAAAAGTATTTAATGGGGGACAATTGCTAAATAATATTCAACTATTAATCTTTATAATATTAACCATAGTTATTTTTATGACTATTATGTATATAACAGTATTTTTTTATAGAAAGAAAGATTTTTAGACATACAATTAAAAAATAAGGATTTAAAAAGGATTTGGAAGTGTAAGAAATGGTAAAAGAACCTATAGTTTTTGTTATTGCACTTGTACTAGTTTGTATAGGTGGGATAGTTTCTAGTTTAACAAAAACTATTATTAAAAATTATATAATGCATATTTAATAAAATAGAATTTAATTCTAAACAACTAGGTTTACTAGTTGTTTTTTTTATTTAAGGTTTATTTAAGTTTATGGTTACTTAAGTGTAAGGTTAAATATTTAAAATTATATTTGTCAGGAGGAGATAATATTGTTTAGATTAGAATTAAATAAATTGATAAAAAATAAGAATGGAATAATTGCATTGGCAATATTTATAATTTTATCACTTGTCATGGTGTTTTTAAATCCGCAACTGGAAAGTGAGAAATCTTATTTAGAACAAGAAAATTATGGTTTTGTAGATATGAGAGAGGGCAGTGTTTTAGCATCAGAAAATTTTGAAATAAAAATTAATGAACTTGAACAGTTAGCAAATCAATCTGCGAATGATAGTAGTAGCAAAAAAATGAAAAATATGGCTCAAGAAAAATTAGATAAAGTAAAGGTCATGAACTATAAGGATGTAGATTTTTGGAAGGTATATAACCATAAAGTAGCTCATCCATTAGCATTAATAGGATTATTGTCTATAATTGCAATGTTAATTTGCAATATATATAGTGATGAAGTGGTTTCATCAATGGATACATTAATACTAACATCTAAAAATAAATATAAAGCACTTAGTTCTAAAGGGATGTTAGCAATTGTAGTTCCAATAGTAGCATACGTAGGGTTTTTAGCTATAACATTCATTGAGACATTTTTAAAGTATGGTAGGCCTATTAACGGAAATTTACAAGCTTTTAGAATTGTTGATAACTTTATGATGCTAGAGGGTTCTTTTACCATAATGCAATATGTAGCTTTAAAAATAGTTTTTGTATTAGTTTTACTTTTAAGTTTATCAATTATAGGAGCTATAATATCATTTAAAACAGAAAGTTCTATGGCATCAATATCTATATTTGGTGTATACATAATTTTAGGCAAAATATTAGTATTTTTAATAAAACCTATAAGTAAGTTTTTAACTCAAATAGGGGGAGCAGACATAATTAGTATATTAAATTTTGGTAATTATCCAGACTTAATATTTCAGGGGAATAATTTAATAGGAATGTACTTAGGTGATATAAGTGTATTGGGATATGATATAAGTTTAATTAAAGCCATATTAGCTATATTAGTAATGATAACTATAGCAAGCATTATATATATGCTTAATAGTTTTAAAAGAATAGAAAGTAAATAATAGAATTTTAGGAGGTATTTATACTATGAATAAATTAGAAATAAAAAATTTAAATAAAAGCTTTGGAAAAAAAAGAGTAACTAATGATTTAACAGTTACATTAGAAAGTGGTGTTTATGGTCTTTTAGGACCTAATGGAGCAGGAAAAACAACACTTATGAAGCAAATAACAACATTACTTACAAGTGATAGTGGAGAGATTTTATATAACGGTGAAAATATAAAATCATTAGATGAAAAATATAGAGATGTTTTAGGGTATTTACCACAGCACTTTGAAGGTTATGGTAATTTTACAGCAAAACAATTCTTAAATTATATGGCAGCGTTAAAGGGTATTTCAAAAGATGGGCTTAAAGAAAAAATAGATAAAATATTACACTTAGTTGGATTATATGATGTTAGAAATAAATCATTAAAGAAATTTTCTGGTGGTATGAAAAGAAGAGTTGGTATAGGACAAGCTTTGTTAAATAATCCTAAAATATTAGTTCTAGATGAACCTACAGCAGGTCTTGATCCTCAAGAGAGAACACGATTTAGAAATTTATTAAGTGAAATATCTAGAGATAAAATAATAATTTTATCAACTCATATAATATCTGATATAGAGTCTATAGCAAGAGAAACAATAATAATTAAAGATGGAACATTACTTGTAAAGGGCAGTCATAAAGAAATTCTAGAAAATATGAAAGATAAAGTATATGTAATAAATACAGACAATGAAGATATAATTAGAGATATTCAAAATAAATATAAAGTAGTAAATATACAAAGAGGAATAGATAAAACTGAAATAAGAGTAATAGCAGATAAAGAACCAGTTTATAAAGAAGTGCATAAAATAGAGCCAAAATTTGAAGATGTTTATATGTTCTATTTTGATATTGAAGATGCAAAAGAAGTTTAGTAGTATAAAGGAGGATTGAAATGTATAATTTAGTAAAAAGTGAATTAAGAAAAGTACTACTTAAAAAAAGAGTATTTTTAGTTTGGATATTAGGAGCGCTATTATGTTCAGTACTTGTAAGATTTGATAGCTCATATCCCAATTATATATTAGAAAATTATGCTTCCGTATTTGATAAAACTTATGGAATAGCACCAATAATGGGGATGCTTATACTTATAATAACTTCATCTATGTATAATGTTGAGTATAACTCATATATGACTGATTTGATAAACTCAAGTAAAAATGGAAAGAAAAAAGTTGTTATGGCAAAAAGTATAGCAGGGAGTATAGCTACATCAATAGTATTATTGTCACTATATTTAATTATTGTATTTTCTGCTATACATTACTCAGGTGCTGAAGGTTTAAATTTACAATTAAAAGAATTATGGTATTTTGGAAATAGTGGTTCAACAATAACAGTTCTTCAAATGATTATAATATTAGGAATAACAATGGTAATGGGATGTATATTCTTTACTCAGATAACACTTTTATTATCATCTATAAGTAACAATGCAGTAATGCCGTTTATGGTAAGTGGATTATTCATGGGAATACCATATATAGCAGCAAACTTTTTACCAGCACAAATTCAAAAATATGCAGGACTTACTCCACTATGGGCTATGTATTCATCGACTTTTATAAGGTATAAAACACCTATGTTCATAGCAGGAATAGATTTACTAATGTTTATATTAGTATTAATAATAGTTCCTAAAATAACTTATAAAAACTTTGTTAGTGAAAAAAGATAAAATATAGGAAGGAGATTAGATATGAATAAAAAACAATATGTTTGTCCAAAATGTGGATGTAATGAATATGAAAATGATGAATTTCAAGCTACTGGAGGGAATTTAGCTAAAATATTTGATGTTCAAAATAAAAAATTTATTACAATAAGTTGTGCTAGATGTGGATATACAGAATTATATAAATCTAAAACAAAAGCAGGATGGAATATACTAGATTTCTTAACATCATAATTTAAACCAATATAATATATAATTATTTTATAAAACTGTTTCAATATAAAGATTTAATATATTGAAACAGTTTTTTTAAACTAAATTATAAAAGTTAAATTTATTTATCTATAAGAATTATATTAATTTTAAAACATTTATATTTAGTTATTATATGTATATAATAAAAGATATAAATATATGGTTTTAATTAAGAAAGGATGAGGTAGTGTGGAGGATATATCAATTAATAATAAAAAAATACTTTTAGTAGATGATGAAGTTGAAATATTAAAACTTTTATCAACAGTTTTGAAAAAAGAAGGATTGAATCATGTTTTTACTGCAGAAACAGGAAGTAAAGCATTAGAAGTTTTTAAAAGAGAGCTTCCTGACTTAGTTATATTAGATATAATGCTTCCGGATATGGAAGGATATGAAGTTTGTAAAAAAATGAGAGAAAAGGCTATGGTACCTATATTATTTTTATCTGCTAAAAATGAAGAATTGGATAGAATATTAGGCTTTGCTATAGGTGCAGATGATTATATAACAAAACCTTTTAGTCCTAAAGAAGTGGCATATAGAGCAAAAGCCCATTTAAGAAGAAGTGTTTATGTTGAAAATGCTAATAAAGAGGAAAGTATAATAAAGTTTGGTCCATTTGTATTAGATGAGGAAAAATTTGAATTAAGAAAAAATGGAGAAATAGTAGAATTAAAAGCAAAAGAATTTAAACTATTAGCTTATTTGGCTAATAATAAAAATCAAATAATAAGTAAAGAAAACATATGTGATAGAGTATGGGGTGAAGATTACATAGGATTTGATAATACCATAATGGTTCATATGAGAAGACTTAGAGAAAAAATAGAAGAAAATCCATCTAAGCCTCAGTATTTAGTAACTGCTAAAGGTCTTGGATATAAACTTGTTGTAAAGGATGAGTAATTTATGAATATAAAACTTACTGCAAGATTTGTTATAACAATAGTACTTATAAATGTGTTTATATTTTTTATAAATGTAACATTAGGAATGGTATCTATAATTAAAAATTCATCACAAGGGTTTGTGCTAGTAGAACCGATGACATATAAAGAAGTCAAATTAGATCCAGAAAATTTCACAAGGGTTTTTGGGGATAATATAGAATTATCTAATAATGAAATAATTATAAGAGATGAAGGTAAAAAAAGTTTAGATGAGAATAATCTTTGGGTTCAAGTATTAGATGAAAGTGGAAAAGAAATTACAAATTATAAAAAGCCTAAAGAGGTACAAGATGAATATACTCCTGTAGATATTGTTAATGCTTATAAATATACAGGTGGTGCAGAAGGGTTAGAAAACATATTAGTATCAAGTGTTGATATAGGGGATAGAAAGTTAAGTTACATAATTAATTTTCCAATGGGTAAATTGAGCAAGACAGTTATAATGTATAGCGAAAATATTATGGGAAATCTTATGAAAGATATATTAACAGGGGTATTAATCATGGATAGTTTAATTGCTATAATAGGTGGATTATTATTTAGTAGAAGACTTACAAAGCCAGTTGGAAGAATTATAGATGGAGTAAAAACTTTATCTATGGGAAATTATAATTTAACATTTAAAGAAAAGGGTATTTATTTAAATGTATTTAGAAATTTAAATGCATTGTCGTCTATTCTTAAAGAAAATGAGGTTGAAAGAAAGAAAAATGAAAAAATGCGAGAGGAATGGATAGCAAATATATCTCATGACATAAAAACTCCACTAGCTTCTATAAGAGGTTATTCAGAACTTATAAATGGTGATTACGATTTTACAGAAGAAGAAATACAAGAATATGGTGAAATTATATATCAAAAATCTTTATATATAACAGAGTTAGTTAATGATTTAAATTTAAGTACTCGTTTAAAAAATAACGCATTATTTTTAAAAAAAGGTAGGGCCAATTTAGTAAGCCTAACTAAAGAAGTTATAATAGCTATATTAAATGATAACAAATATAGTAATAGAGATATTGAATTTATTCCTAAAACAGAAGTTGCAGAAAAAGAAGTAGATATTCTTTTATTGAAACGTTGCTTAACAAATTTAATTTTTAATGCAATAGTCCATAATGATGAAGATGTAAAAATTAGAGTTGAATTAGAAAAAAGAGAAAGAATATATATAACGATAAGTGATAATGGAAAAGGTATAAGTGAAGAAGACTTAAAGCATATATTTGATAGATATTATAGAGGAACAAATACAGGTGAACTTCACAAAGGTTCAGGTCTTGGAATGGCTATTTCCAAGGAAATAATTAAAAACCATGGTGGAGATGTACAAATTGAAAGTAAGTTAAAAGAAGGCACAAAAATAACAATAATTTTATAAAAAATATAATATAAGATGAACTAAGTTATTAATAAGTTACATTAAAAAAGCTAAGCAAACTTTTGCTTAGCTTTAATGTAACTTATTATAATTACTTATATAGTCTACATACAGTTTCCACGTGTGGTGTGTGTGGGAACATGTCTTTTAATTTTATCTTATCTATTTTATATCCAGCATTAGTAAGAACTTGCAAGTCAGTTACCAATGATTTTGGATTACATGATACATAAATTATTTCTTTAGCATCAAATTTTATTACATAATCTAATGCAATAGGGTGAACTCCAGCTCTTGGTGGATCTAGAATGATTATATCTGGTTTAATTTTTACATCTTTTATTACCTTAGCTACATCACCTGCTATAAATTCACAGTTATCTAAATTGTTTAATTTAGCATTTTCTTTAGCAGCATCTACTGCTTCTTCAATTAATTCTATTCCTAGGACTTTTTTTGCTTTTGGGGCTACTATTTGACCGATGGTACCAGTACCACAATATAAGTCAAAAACTATTTTATTTTCAGAGTCACCCATAAAATCTCTAACCATGGAATAAAGTTTTTCAGCACCCTTTGTATTTGTCTGGAAGAATGCAAAGGGATTAATTTTAAATTTTAATCCTAATAAGTCTTCAACTATGTAATCTTTACCGTATAAAACTTTTATTTCATCAGCTTGAACCACATCAGATAGTGAGTCATTTAATGTATGTATAATGCTTACTATTTTTCCATTAAGATTAAGAGATTTTAATTCTTCAACAAATTTTGTTAAATCATAACTATTTTGAGTTGTAGTTACTAAATTAACAAGTATTTCGCCGGTATTTATAGCTTTTCTAACTACTAAGTTTCTTAAAAAACCTTCATGCTTTAGAACTTTATAATATGGAAGCTCTGTATTTTTAAAATGATTTAATGTAGTTGTTAATATAGTTCTAAAATCATTATCAACTATTTTGCAGTTATCAACAGTTATTATACTAAAGTTTCTGTTTTTAACATGCATTCCTAACGTTAGTTCTCCGCCTTTTTCCATATCTCCAAAGGTAAATTCCATTTTATTTCTGTATTCAAAAACAACAGGACTTTCTTCTATACCTAAGAAGTCATAATCTTTAATATTACCCTCATCTAAAAGTTTTTTAACTTGTTCTGTTTTAAACTTTAATTGAGTTTCATAATCTAAGGATGCATGACTACAACCACCACATTGATTAGAAATATCACAATGTGGCTTTATTTTATAATCTACATCCTCTAATACTTCTATAAGTTTTGCTTGAACGCCATTTTGACTACTTTTTTTAGTAACTCTAGCCTTTACTTTTTGTCCTGGTAATGTGTTTTTTATAGCAACTTTTTCGCCTTCATAAAAAGCTATGCCTTTTCCAGGAAACTCAGTTGTTTCTATTAAAAATTCATACTCTTTTCTTTTTCTCAAGTAAATCGCTCCTAATTTTTATTTTTTGTTAAATGTATGTTTGATAGCTTTTGACCAAGTGTCATTTTGTTTTTCATTGTTGTCATTAATACATTATATAATATAAGTGCAGGAATAAACAATATAACTATAAATAAAAATTTGTCGCTTATATAAAATTTAAAAATTCTTAGAATAAAGTCTATAACAATGGTTCCTAATATAGATATACTAGCAGTTATAAGTACATCTATAAGTTGGCTTTGTAATGCATCTTTAAAAGTAATTGAATCGGTAAAAGTGTTATTATTAAGTTGAAGTTCTTCACCTTGCAATTCTTCAGAGTTTTCATTATTAGTAGCTATAGTTTCAATAGTATCATTAGATTCTGTAAACTCATCTAAAGATGCGTCATTAGATAGTTGCATATCCTCTTCTAAAGGTTTGTTATCATTTTCATTATTTTTTAAATCCATTTTAAATCCTCCTAAAAAACTTATTATTTATATTAAACATTAAAAAGTTTTATGTTTTTAAATATACCCATTAATTGGGTTTTCATAACTTACTATATTATAAATTCAAAAGGTTACAGTATAATGACAGATATATTTAATATATTTCCATATATAAGTTAAAAATTAAATCATAAAAAAGAGCATGAATTTTATTATTTAAACTGGAATTGGAATTTATTTCATTATAAGTATAACAAAGAGTGTAAATAAATACTAATATAGATTTAATTTAAATAGAAAAGTGTTTCGCTAATTTATGGAATATAATGTATATGCATATTATAATTGATGTAAAAATCATAGGTTTATTAGGAGGAAAGTTATGGGGAAATTAGAAGGTAAAGTTGCACTTATAACAGGAGCATCTAAGGGAATTGGAGAAGGAATTGCTAGAACTTATGCAAAGTATGGAGCAAAAGTTGTACTATTGGCAAGATCTTCATATGTTGATAGCTTAGCAGATGAATTAAATAAAAAAGGGTTTGAGGCTTTAGCAGTTAAAGCAGATATAGCTAATAAAGGAGAAGTAGAAAATGCAGTAAAAAGTGCTGTTAGTAAGTTTGGTAAAATAGATATATTAGTAAATAATGCAGGAGTTTGTAAATTAGGAAATTTTTTAGAAATGACAGATGATGATAGAGATTTTCATATTGATGTAAATATAAAAGGAGTATGGAATGTCACAAAAGCGGTTTTACCTTTAATGATTAAAGAAAAGTATGGAAAAATAATTATAATGTCATCAGTTACAGGGGATATGGTAGCAGATGCAGGTGAAACTGCTTATGCTACTACAAAGGCTGCATTAGTTGGTTTTACTAAGTCTTTAGCAATAGAGGTGGCTAAACATAACATAACAGTCAATGCTATTTGTCCAGGTTATGTAGAAACACCAATGGCAAAAAGTATTGCAATGCAATCAAATGGGGAAAATCCAGAAGAAGTAACTAAAGGAATAGAAAATGCTGTACCGTTAAAAAGATTGGCAAAACCAGAAGAGGTTGGAGAACTTGCTGCATTCTTAGGGTCAGATGAGTCATCCTATATTACAGGAACACAGGTTGTTATAGATGGAGGAAGTACTCTGCCAGAAACAGTTAGTGTAGGTGTTTAATTTATAAATAGATAAAGTAGATTATAAGTTATTTCAAATTAACTGAAAAAGTACAAACCTAATTCATTGTATCTGTTTAAAAATAATTATAAAGGGTAAACCACAAGAAAAATTTTTATCAACTTATAGGTTAGTTATGTAAAAATACAAGTTATTGTATATAAGATTGCAAGAATCTATAATTAAATTAATTCATGAATTAACTAATTATAGGTATAGGTGGAGGAGATTTTTATGGTTATTGAAATTGGAAAACAGATAAAAAATTTACGTATAGAAAAAGGAGTTACTCAAGAAGAATTAGCTAATCATTTAGGAATTTCGTATCAAGCTGTTTCTAAATGGGAAAATAATATTACAGCACCAGATATTCAATTACTTCCTATGATTTCAGTTTATTTTGGGATTACTATAGATGAGCTTTTTGTTATACCATATGATGCTCAAATGAAAAGAATAGAAAACATGTTATATAATGAAAGAATAATAAGTGAAGAGGTTTTTAATTATGCTGTTAATTTCCTTGAAGGAATTATTAATAGTGAACCTAAAAACGCTAAAGCATACTATCTTTTAGGAGAGCTTTATAATCATAGGGCTGAAAGTGATAATAAAAAGGCATCGAATTATATAAAAGAGGCTTTGAAATATAAACCATATGAAAAGAACTATCATACTGCACTTATTCATGCAGAAAAAGGTGTATTTGGAGATGAATATTATAATAGACATGATGATTTAATTAAGTACTATGAGGAGTTTACACAAAATCACCCTAAATATTGGAGTGGACATTTGTTTTATTTAGACCAATTAATTAGAGATGGTTATTATAAGAAAGCTAAAAAAGTATTAGAGCATGTAAAGCAATTAAATCATACCTGTTTAGATTTTATGTATGAAGGTGATATTGAGTTACAACAGGGGAATATAGAAAATGCTTTAAGATTGTGGAATAAGGGAGTAAGTGAATTCCAAGGAGATTGGAGAGCTTATGTTTCACGAGGAGATCGTATGATGAGATTAGGTGAGTATGATAAAGCACTTAAAGACTATGCAAAATCTATGGAATTACAAGAAAAACCTCGTATTGTGGATCCACTTGAATTTATGGCTAAAATATATGAAACACTAAAAAAATATGATAAGGCTATAGAAGTTTTGCAACAGGAGATATCAATTATACAGAATGAATATAATGTCTTTACAGGAGAACTGGTTGATAGACATAAAAGAGAAATTGAAAGATTAAAAAAGATTTATGAGAATAAATCTTTATAAGTTAAAATATTTAAACAATTATATAGATAATTAATTTAAAAATAATATTAATTTAATTTAAATTTTTAAGCTCATAAGGTTTTCTTGTGAGCTTGTTATTATATAAATATTAAAAAATATTTATGTAGTTAAGTTAAATATAATGAAGGGATAGTGTACAATTCATAAAATAGAAATTTTACAATAATTTTTAGTTGTGTGCACAACTAAAATGCTTTATAATAAATCTACAAAGGAGAAAATGATATGAACGATTATAGAGAAATAGGCGATTTAATTTATTTTATTTCAAAAGAAACTAAAACACGAATGGATGAAGGTGTTAAAGAAAATAAATTAGGTCAAGGGCAAATGCTTACCATAATGAATTTAATGAAATTAAAAGATAATATACCGATAAGTCAAGAATTGCTTGCTGAAAATATGGGAATTAATAAGGGAAATATAAGCAGAAATTTAATGAAACTTAGTGAAAATGGATTTATAGATATTATTCAAGATAATGACGATAAAAGAAAGAAGAATATAATATTAAAAGACACTTTTTTTAATGAATTTATTGAAATTAGCAAAGTTTTAGAAGATATTTTTAAGGATATGATAAAAAATATAAGAGAAGAGGACCTTTTAATTACATTAAAAGCTTTAAAACAAATGAAAAATAATTTATATAAGAAATAATGCAGTGCACTTATATTAATATATAAATTTTCAGGAGGATAAGATATGAAAATTTCGATAATGTACTTTTCAGGTAGTGGTAATACAAAATACATAGCAGATAAGTTAAAATCAAAATTAGAGGATATAGGATTTGATGTTAAGGCTAATAGTATAGAAGAAAAAATAAGTTTTAATGATGATATAGATTTAATTGTTATTGGAGGACCTATTTATGCTGGAAATGTTCCAGAAAAATTAATAAAGTGGTTATTAAGAAATGTGCCTAATACTATAAATAAGACAAAAGCTATAGTTTATTCAACATCGGCTGGTTTAATAAATGCTAATGGTGTAGATTCATTAGCATCAAAATTAGAAAAAAAGGGATATGAAGTTATAGGAAAAGAAACATATGTTATGCCTAAAAATTTTTATTTTGGTAAATATAAAAGGAATACAGAAGAAGAAATTGAGGTTATGTTTACAAATGTGGAAAGTCAAATAGACGTTTTAGTTAAAAATATAGAAAATAACAATATAGAAAAGATAAATGATAATAAGAGCATAGTTTCAAAGGATATTTTAGCAGAAGTATTTTCTATTATGGCTAAGTTTATGGGCAAAAGTTTTTCAACAAGTGATATGTGTAATGGATGTGGATTATGTGCTAAACAATGTCCACAAAATAATATAATTATTAAAAATAAAGTTGTTAAATTTAAAAATAAGTGTATGATGTGCACTAGATGTATACATAGTTGTCCTAATAATGCTATTAGATATAAAAAACAACAATACCCACAGTATAAAATAGAAAGTTATATTAATAAAAATAAATAAATATATAATAATTAAAGCACTTTGGAAATATTATTTTCTAGAGTGCTTTAGTTATAAAGAAATAGTTATTAAATACGTATAAAAAGGATTTTATGCATACTATAAAGAAATAGAACATGGAAATATTAAGTATTTGATTTATAGTATTCATCGCCCCACGTACACATCATTTTAAGAATAGGCATTAAACTTTCACCTAAATTTGTTAAGGAATATTCTACTTTTGGAGGAACTTGAGGATAAACTTTTCGGTTAATTAAATTATCAGATTCTAGTTCTCTTAGTTGCTGAGTTAGCATTTTTTGAGTGGTGTTAGGAAGCAATTTTTTTAATTCATTAAATCGTAAAATTCCTTTAGTACCTAAATGCCAAATTATAATTGGTTTCCATTTTCCACCGATTAAATCTACTGTAATTTCAAAGGTACATGTATAATTTCTATTTTTGAATTCTATAGTGTTACAACTAGAAGTCATATAAATCATCCTTTCTACAGTACCCTTTTAGGTACTATGGTACAAAATAGTGCGTACTTGTTATATATAAACTGATTTTTTATAATGATAGCATAACTTTTAACCAAAAACAATTAGGAGGAATATATATGGATGCAATATTAAAAAGAAAAAGTATAAGAAAGTATAAAGACATAAAGATAGAAGATGAGATTATTGAAGAATTGTTAAGGGCAGCAATGCAAGCACCTTCTGCTGGAAATGAGCAACCTTGGGAATTTATAGTCTTAAGAGATAAGGAAATTATGAGAAAAATTACTGATATTCATCCTTATTCGAAAATGTTATTAAATGCAGATGTGGCAATTGTAGTTTGTGGTGATGAATCAAAGGAAGTATTTAAAGGATATTGGGTGCAGGATTGCTGTGCTGCGACAGAAAATATATTATTAGCCGTTGAAGATAAAGGATTGGGAGCCGTATGGTTAGGGGTTTATCCTATGGAAGATAGAGTGAATGGTTTAAGAAGAATTTTAAATTTACCAGCTAATGTAACTCCATTATCAATAATCCCAATTGGATATCCAAATGAAAATAAAGAAGCAGTAAATAGATTTGATGAAACAAGAATACATTATGATAGATGGTAAATAAATTGTTTAGTGAATGCTAACTAAGTTAGTATTTTATTAATCAATTTAATATACAAGGACATGAATAAATTATATACATTATAAAAAATTATTAGATATTAAAATAAATCAGAAGTAAAAAATAGAAAACTTAATTTTACAGGAGGTAATTTTATGAAGGTTGTTGCATTTAACGGAAGTCCTAAGAAGGAAGGAAACACATATAATGCTATAAGGATGGTTGCAGAAGAGCTTGAAAATGAAGGAATAGAAGTTGAAATTGTTCATGTAGGTAATAAAATAATAAGAGGATGTCTTGCTTGTAATGCTTGCGCAAAAAATAAAAATGGGAAATGTATAATTGATAATGATGAAGTAAATGAATTTATACAAAAGATGAAAGAGGCAGATGGAATAATATTAGGTTCACCGGTACATTACTCAGGTATAGCTGGAACTATGAAATCATTTTTGGATAGAGCATTCTATGTTGCAAATGATGGGGCTTTAAGACATAAGGTAGGAGCATCTGTAGTTGCTGTTAGAAGATCAGGAGGAGTTGCTACTTTTAATCAATTAAATAATTATATTAATTATGCGGAAATGCTTATGCCAAGTACAAATTACTGGAATGTAATACATGGAGCAATGCCAGGTGAAGTTTCAAAAGATGAAGAAGGAAAACAAATAATGAGAGTTCTTGGAAAAAATATGGCTTGGCTTATGAAAACAGTTGAAAATGGCAAAAAAACAATTAAAGAACCGGAAAGGGAAAATAAAATACTTACAAACTTTGTTAGATAATTGATAATTCAATTATAAAAAATTAAAAGGTAGGGATTTAAATGATAAAGGTAGTTGCTAGAAATGTTGCTAAAGAGAATAAACTTACTGAAGTTATTCAGCTTTACAAAGAACTAGTAGGATTAACAAGGAAAGAAGAAGGATGTATAAAGTATGAATTGTATCAAGATGAAAATGATCCTACAATTATTACGATGATTGAAGAGTGGGAAAGTAAAAAGGCTTTGGATGAGCATTTGAAATCAGAGCATTTTACTAGAATTGTTCCAAAGATAAAAAAGTTCATGACGAAACAAACAGATATGAATGTATACAATAAATTAATTTAATACTTGTGATAAAAATTGGGCAACTTTACGCAAAGTCAATATTAATTTATGTATGAATAATATGTTAAAATAAAAAACTTCCAACATTGTAATCTAGGTTAATGTGTTGGAAGTTTTTTATTTTAACAATCGCCTAATAAATCAAAATTTAAATCGCTTAATAAATGATTAGTAGTAGTTACATTTAGCTTCTTTTTTATTGCAAAAATTATAGCTGAATCTCTTGAATCTTTTGCATATAATTGTCCTACGTTTCCAAGGGTTAAAATTCTTTGTATTTCTTCAAGACTTAATTTAGCAGCAATACAAAGTTGTAAAATTTTATCACGGCTAGGTTTTTTCTTTCCGCTTAAAATTTGATAAGCATAAGTTCTATCAAGATTAGAGTCATCTATGATTTTACTTTTTTTAAGTTTTTTTTCATGTAGAATATTTTCAAAATAAGTGCAAAAATCTAAGTTGTTAAAAGCAGTTTTAGTTTCATTTATGTATGTATTTAATTTGGTTGTATCATCTATTGAATTTAATATATCTAAAAGTTCAGAAGTTTTTTTATCTTTCACAAGTACAATCCTCCTTAAAATTCATTGGTATGATTATCATAAGCATACCAGTATGATATAATTTTCATTGGAGAAAAGCAACGATTAAAGGGGAGTTTTAATGGAAGATTTACTTAAAGAATATGTAGAATATAGATTATCAAATTATAAAGTATTAACTAAGCTTAGTGAAAATAAAAAAAGTAAGATTTTTTTGGTACAACATGTTGAGACAAATGTTATTTATGTAAAAAAAATTCTTATTAATTACGATATAGAGGTTTATAAAGAAATACAAAATATTAGAAGTATATATACACCATATATTTATGAGGTTTTAGAATATAGTGGTAAATTAATATTAATAGAAGAGTTTATAAATGGTTCTACATTAGAAAAAACTTTAGAAAATATTAGTGAGCCTTTAAGTGAAATTAAAACTATTGAATATATAATTTGTCTTTGTAATATACTAGAAAAACTTCATAGTTTAAAAAAGCCTATAATTCACAGAGATATAAAGCCATCTAATATTATTATAAGTAATGATGATGTCTTGAAATTAATAGATTATGATGTGGCCAGGACTTATAAAATAGAGGAAAATCATGATACAGTTATTATGGGTACACATGAGTATGCACCACCAGAACAATTTGGATTTTCACAAACAGATTGTAGGAGTGATATATATTCTATAGGAATATTAATGAATTTTATGACAACAAAAGATTATCCTAAAAATAAAAAAAATAATGGAATTTTAAAAAAAGTAATAGAAAAATGTACAAAATTTTTACCAAATGATAGGTATCAATCCATTAAAGAATTACAAGAAGAATTAAAATTAAAACTAAATACATATAAAGAAGATTCTATATGTAAAGTAAATTCCGCCAATATAGAATTATCAAAAATAGAGCCTTTAGACTTAAAGAAAAGGGTTGATGTATTTAAAAACTTTTTTAACAATGAGATAGAAAATTATAAATATAAACCGGACAATATGAATTTGAAAAATTTTTATAAGGCTATTCCTGGGTTTAGAAGTGGCCAAACATGGAAAAGCATTATAGCATGTATTTGGTATATATTTTTAATGCTTATAGTGGTAATTATATTTCCTACTTCAAAAAACATTTCTGAAGATGTAATAATGTTTTTCATGTTTGTAGTATTAACAATTTTATATACAAATTTTTTAAATATAAGAAAACACATACCTATAATAAATAATTTGAAAATTTATATAAGAATTTTAGGTTATGTATTATATACATTTATAATTATAATGATAACAGGAGCACTTTTAAATATTTAAATTAAAAAATATTTTTTACTCGTTTTGTATGCTTACAGCACACCAAATAAAATAATATAAGTTTTATAATAAATCTGTCGCAATAAGTTATGTGACAGATTTATTTTTTGGGGTGATGTAATATGAACAAAGGAAAAGTTAAAAAGAAAATTTATAAAAGATGGTGGTTTTGGACTGTAGCAATTATTTTTATTTTAATCTTAGCAAATCCACTTAATAACAATAGCAAAACTATTAAAGAAAAAAATAGTGTTGAAAGTGATAAAAAGAAATCAGAGGAAAAAGTAGTAGAAGATAAAACTAAAACCAGAGATAACTCAACAGCAGTAGAAACAGTATTAGCAACGGGAAATTTTATAGTAGGACAAGACATACCTAAAGGAAGATATGTATGTACTAGTGATTCAAGTGGAAATTTTATTATTTATGATAAGGATAATATTCCAGTAGTTAATGAAATTTTAGGGGATGAAAATTTTGGGGTTACAAAAGTGACTGTTGATATTAAAGATGGTGAAAAAATAGATATAGGTGGAATTAAAAATGTTAAATTTACTCCAGCAAATACTGAGTTATTACAGGAGTTAACTACAGGAATATGGGAAGTTGGTCTTGATATTAAAGAAGGCAGATATGTTGCATCATCAGCTAAGGGACAAGGGAATTTTATAGTTTATAGAAAGGGGCTTCCAATAACTAATGAAATATTATCTGATTCAGGAGAGTTTGGAGTTCCTAGTATAACACTTGAAATTAAAAATGGGGATTTAATTCAAATAAGTGCATTAGAGAAAGTTATATTTAATTCAAAATAAAGCTAATAATGGAGGTTAATTAAGTAATGAAAAAAAGTAAAGCATTAGTTATATCAGCAGTATTAGGTATCATATATTCAATTTATTTAGTAAGTTATTTTGGTGGAACAATATTTGGAGCAGGGTCAGGAGCTGAAGCTGTAGGTGGTGCAATTGCAACAGCATTAGTTACACCACATATGATATGTATAGTTTTAGCTACAATATTTAATACACTAGGTGCATTTTTAAATAAATCTGGGTTTGCATTGACAGGTGCAATACTTTATTGTGTTGGTGGTGTTGTATTTATAATGTATATATTCTTTGTTATGCCAATGATAGTGCTAAGCTTTGTTGGGTACGGAAAAGTTAAAAAGAATATGATTTTAAGTAAATAATAAATTGGATAAAAACTGTATTAAAATAGGATTTAAATTCTAGTTTAATACAGTTTTTTAGTATGTATAAAAATATATGTAATATTATATATTTTTTTATAGATAAACCAAATAAATACTTATATTTCAATTTAAATTTTAAAACAACTATAAAAAATATTAAAGTTTTTATAAATGATAACGAATTCATTATTGTAGAACAAAACATCAAAAATATTAGGAAAATTAAGAAATGTTAATTTATTTTTAGGAGGTATATTATGAAATCACAAAAACTTGCTGCAATTATGTTATCAGCAGTAGTAATATTAGGGGCTGCTAGTCCAATTTTAATGGAAGGTACTACAGTTCAAGCTAAGGAGATAAGCACTAAAAATATACAAACAAAAATATCTACTAATATTGGAATTGGTCAAGAATCATGGGGTTCTACTGTATTTGCTCCATATGTAGATGCTTGTTCGTATCCTGTATTTTCGCTTACTGATTATGCAAAGGCAACAGGAACAAAACACTTTATATTAGGTTTTGTAGTTGATAAAAATGGACAACCATCTTGGGGAACATATTATGATATGGAGGAAGGTCCTACAGATTATCAAGGTGGTAGTTTGTTAAAAGAAATTCAAGGTTTAAGACAAATGGGCGGAGATGTAATGGTTTCCTTTGGTGGAGAAGCTAATGTACCATTAGCATCATCAATTAAAGATGTTAATAAATTGAAGGATACTTATAAAAAAATTATTAAGGATTATGGATTAACACATGTAGATTTTGATATTGAAGGGGCATGGACAGCAGATTTTGATTCTATAGAAAGGCGTTCAGAAGCCCTTGCATTACTTCAAAAAGAGCTTAAAGCTGAAAATTATCCTCTTGAAGTATGGTATACACTACCAGTGTTGCCTTCAGGAATGACTAATGGAGTAGACGTAGTAAAAAGTGCAGTTAAACATGGCGTAGACTTAAGCGGTGTAAATGTAATGACTATGTGTTTTGGTAGCAAAGTACCAGACGGAACTATGGGAGATTTAGTTATAGATTCAGCTAAAAGCGTTCATAAACAATTAAAAAATATATACACTCAAGCTAATATAAAGAAAAGTGATGCAGATATTTGGAAAATGATAGGAGTTACTCCTATGAATGGTTTAGATTATAGTGGAAATATAGTTGATCAAAATGAAGCAAAGGAAGTTTTGAATTTTGGTAAGACTGTAGGAATGAGACTTATAGGTATGTGGTCTGTAAATAGGGATTTCCAAAATTCTCAAGGAAAGACTAATTATGTTTCTATAAATGATAGTTCTATATTACAAGAAAAGTTTGAGTTTGGTAAAATACTTTCAAAATATGATTCAAATGATGGAACAGAAGTAATAGAAAAACCAGATACAGAAGATCCAGGCGATGGTGGTGAAGTAGATGGAGTTTCTGCATATAAAACAGATAGAGCATATGTAGCAGGAGAACAAGTAAGTTATAAAGGAAAGATTTATGAAGCAAAATGGTGGACAAAGGGAGACTTGCCAGATGCAAAAGTAAGTAATTCATGGGAAACACCATGGAAATTAATTAAAGATGGCACAGATGTAGAGACTCCAGGAGAAAAACCAGATGAAAAACCAGGAGAAGATGGAGAAACATCAGAAGATGCACCATTATATAATTCTGATAAGGAATATATGGCAGGAGATAAAGTAACTTATAACGGAAAAGTATATAAAGCTAAATGGTGGTCAAAAAACTTTGCACCAGATGCAAAAGTAAGTAATTCATGGGAAACACCATGGGAATTAGTAGGGTAGATAAAATATAAATAATGAATTAAAAGCTGTCTTAAAAGTAAAATTAAGATGGCTTTTAGTTTATAAAAATGTATAAAGAAATAATTTTAAACTAAGATTATACTAAAGTACATAAATAAGAGAAAGTAGTGAAAACAATGAGAGTATTTTTTGCAATTACATTTTATGAAGAAACAAAAGATAAATTATTAGAGTATAAAAATTTAGTAGCTAGTAATTCAATTAAAGGAAAATTTACAGATAAAGATAATCTTCACCTAACACTTGAATTTATAGGAGAAGTTGATGAAAAAAGTTTGAAAGTATTAATTAGTATATTACATAGATTACAAAAAGGTCCAAGAAACCTTGTTACATCTGATATTGGTTCATTTAAAAAAGGAAATAAAGAAATAATTTGGCTTGGAATTAAAAAAAATGAAGAACTTATAGAATTACAAAAGGAGTTAAAAAAATTATTAGTGGATAATAAATTTAAAGTTGATGATAGAAAATATACCCCTCATATTACAATTGGAAGACAAATAATTCTTGATAATAAAATAAAAGCAAACAAATTTGAATCCATAGAAATTCCTATACGTTCTATAGCAATTATGGAAAGTAAAAGAGTTAATGAAAAGTTGGTTTATGAGCCATTAGAAGAAATAATGTTGCAAAATATGTGAACAAAAAATTAATGATAGTTATAAATTTTTGTAGATATTAAAATTTTTGAATATATTTGAAATAATTATAATTAAAGATGCGTTTATTTAAAAATATAATAGCAAATTATGTATAAAAAGTTAATAAAATGACAAATTATGTTATAATTAGCAAGTGCAATAGCATATAAGTGAAAAAATACATATATTTTAGAGGGGGAATTAGTGTGAAAGGAAGGATATGTAAAATTTTAACATCAGTTACTATAGTTTCTTTATTATTAACTGGTTGTGGCAATACAAATAAAACAGTAATCAATCAAAGTGAAAGTCAAGAAGTAAAAAAAGGAGGGGTGGTTAAGCAAGCACTTACAGAATCGCCAGAGGGAGTGTTTATGCCAGCCTTTTTTACATTCAACTATGATGTAAACGTAAATAGTATGCTATATGATGGATTATTATTTATTAATGATAAATTTGATTTTGAACCATGTCTTGCAGAATCTTATAAAGTATCAGATGATAAAAAAACTATAACATTTAAAATTAGAAAAGGTGTAAAATGGCATGATGGACAGCCTTTTTCAGCTGATGATGTAAAATTTACTTTTGATTTTGTATGTAACCCTAAATATAATGGACAATATACAATGTATGTGAAAAATATAAAGGGATATGATGCATATAAAGAAGGCAAAACAAATGAATTAGAGGGTGTAAAAAAAGTAGATGAAGATACAATAGAAATTACTACTACTGACATATATGGTTCAGGATTGCTTAATTTTGGATATATGATGAAAATAATACCAAAACATATTTGGGAAAAAGGTGATATTGAAGCTGTACAAAAAGATACAAATCTTATAAGAAACCCAATAGGAACTGGTCCTTTTAAGTTAGGTAAGTTTACTCCAGATCAAAGTGTTGAATTAGTTGCAAATGATAATTATTGGGGTGGAAGACCTAACATAGATAAATATATATTCCAAGTAGTTAGTGCAGAAACTGTTGATGCTCAACTTTCAAACAAAGAACTTGACATTGTTAGTGCAGGAAATCTTACAAAAGAAGAAGAAGAAAATTATAAAAAACAAGGGTTTAAAGTAGATGAAGTAACATATAATGTATATCAGTCTATGGGACTAAATTTAAAAAATCCTTTATTTAGTGAGAAAAAGGTAAGACAAGCTTTCGCATATGCCTTAAATCGTGAAGCAATTGTAAGAGATGTTTTAGAAGGTCATGGTGAAGTAGCTAATAATCCATTCCCATCAAATTTTTGGGCTCATCCAGAAGGATTAAATGAATATAAATATGATTCCCAAAAAGCTATAGACTTGTTAAAAGAAAGCGGATGGGAATATAAAGAGTCTGATAAAAAAATGTATTGTAACGGAAATCCAGTTAAATTTACATTAAAATATACATCTGGAGATGATCAAAAAACAAAACAAGCTTTAATGATGCAACAAAACTTTAAAGACATTGGAATAGAATTAGAACTTCAACCATTAGAATTTACAACAATGTCCGCTGATGTGAAAAAGGGAGATTTTGATGCTTATCTAATGGGTATGGGTAACTCAAATGATGCAGATATATCAGCAAATTATCTTTCAACTTTAAAACCACCAAATGGATATAACTATACAGGCTTTAATAGTAAAAAAGTAGATGATATGTTAACAGAAGGCTCTAAGCATTTAAGTAAAGAAGAAAGAAAGCCTATATATAATGAAGTAGCATTAGAATTAAATGAAGAGTTACCAGCAATATATACTTATCATTGGAACAGTATATTAATTTATAATTCTAATATTAAAAACTTCAAAAATACTCCAATTGGATATTATCAATATATAAAAGATTGGTATATTGATGGTGAACAATAAAATTTATTAAATATAATATTAAAGAAGAATAAAACTTAAATTGCTTTGCTAATATTAATTTATTAGTAAGGCAATTGTTTTGTTTAAATAAATTTATAGTATTTGAGGTTAGAATATGAGCAAATATTTTATAAAAAGAATTTTAATAATCATTCCTGTTTTTATAGGATTATCTATAATTATATTTACACTTATAAATATTGCGTCAGGAGATCCATATAGTAATATGTTAGAAAGTCAAATAAGCATTTCTGCTGAAGATAGAGAAAGTGCCCTTAAAGCTATTGGTTATTATGATCCAGTATATTTAAAGTATACAAAATGGGTGGGAAATATATTAAAAGGTGATATGGGAATTTCTATAAGATATAATGAACCAGTTGTTGATATAATACAAAGAAGAATTTCAAATACATTTTTACTTTCAATAATTACCTTAATACTTACCACATCTTTAGCAGTGCCTTTAGGAATAATATCAGCATCTAAACAATATTCAATTCAAGATAGATTACTGACGGTATTTGCATTTTTAGGAATATCAGTGCCGGGATTTTTTGTAGCATTAGTGGTAGTAAAAATTTTTGCTATTGACATGAGTATATTCCCTATATCAGGGATGAGTACTGTAGGATATGATTTAACAGGATTTGATAAATTTATAGATATAACAAAACATATGATTTTACCAGTTTTATCAATGACATTAGTGGAGGTAGGGTCACTTTTAAGATACACTAGATCTGCTATGCTAGATGTTATTAATCAAGCATATATTAGAACTGCAAGAGCTAAAGGGATAAGTGAAAAAATGATTATATATAAGCATGCTTTTAGGAATGCACTTATACCAGTTATTACTTTAATAAATATGTCACTTGGATATATTTTTGCAGGAACTATATTAATTGAAACTATATTTGTTTGGCCAGGAATGGGAACGTTATTTTATCAGGCTATATCTAATAGAGATTATCCATTAGTAATGGCATGTGCAATGATACTTTCGTCATGTATTTTAATAGCAAATTTAATTTCTGATATTGTTTATTGCCTTATTGATCCAAGAGTAAGAATTAAATAAAAAAGAATGGTGGAATTCTATGAAAATAAAAAGAAGAATAATTAAAAATTTATTGAAGAATAAGAGGTCATTATTTGGGGTGATTTTTTTAACTTTAACAATTTTAACCTCTATTTTTGCGCCTTTAATTTTAAATAGAGATAGAGATTTAATAAACACAGCTATATCAAATATGTCACCGAGTTTTAAATATATACTTGGTACTGATGATTTAGGAAGAGATAATTTTATAAGATTAATTTATGGTGGTAGAGTTTCCTTAGCAGTGGGAATAGGAGCAACACTTATATCAGTATTAATAGGTGTTTTTTTAGGAGCTGTAGCAGGATATTTTGGAGGAGCTATAGATATTATTATAGTAGTTCTTATAGATGTGTTTATGTGTATTCCTTTTTTAGTAATAGCTTTAATACTTGCATCAATTATAGGAGCTAGTGTTTGGAACTCAATTTTAATAATAGGTTTTTTGGGATGGACAACAATTGCCAGAATTGTTAGGGGGCAAGTTTTTGAATTAAAAGAAAGACAGTTTATAGAAGCGGCAAAGTGCCTAGGAATGGGACCTATGGATATAATATTTAAACATATTATTCCTAATATTGCATCTACTATTATTGTTTATGCAACTTTGGGGGTTGGAGGTGCTATATTAGCGGAATCAGGGTTAAGTTATTTAGGTATGGGTGTAAAGCAACCAGTCCCAAGTTGGGGCAATATGCTATCTGTTGCTAGAAATATGAAATCCCTTACCATGTATTGGTGGCAATGGGCACCACCAGGTATTATGGTGTTTTTAACTATATTATCTATAAATTTTATAGGAGATGGATTAAGAGAAGCCATAAATCCTAAGGCAAAGGAGTAAAGTTTTGTATGAAAGATACTATATTAGAAGTAAAAGATTTAATTACAACTTTTAAAGCAGATGAAGGTAAATTTAGGGCAGTAGATGAGGTTAATTTCACTGTTGAAAAAGGAAGGGCATTAGGAATTGTTGGAGAATCAGGGTGTGGAAAAAGTATAACAGCTATGTCTATTATGAGACTTATTGAAAAACATAATGGAACAATAGAAAGTGGACAAGTTATTTTTAATGGAAAGGATTTATTAAAGCTAAAAGAAATAGATATGAATGTAATTAGAGGCAATGAAATCTCTATGATATTTCAAGAACCTATGATAGCTCTAAATCCTGTACTTAAAATAGGTAACCAAATAGGAGAAATGCTAAAAATACATAAAAATATTACAGGAAAAGAAAATAAAAATAGAGTTTTAGAGATGTTAAAGCTCGTAGGAATAAAAAAGGAGAATGAGATTATAAATTCATACCCTCATCAACTTAGTGGTGGAATGTGTCAAAGGGTAATGATAGCTATGGCTTTATCTTGTAGCCCAAAATTATTAATTGCAGATGAACCTACAACAGCACTAGATGTAACAATTCAGGCTCAAATATTAGATTTAATTAATGAAGTTAAAGAAAAATTAGATATGTCCGTAATTTTTATAACACATGATTTAGGGGTTATATGTGAAGTAGCTGATGATGTTATGGTTATGTATGCGGGAAAAGTGGTAGAAAAAGCCTCTGTAAAAGAGATATTTGATAATCCTTTACATCCATATACTATAGGGTTAATTAATTCCAGACCAGAGAATTTTAAGCGTGGTGAAAGGCTAAAGTGCATTGAAGGAAATGTTCCTAAATTCTCAGAATCATCAGCTGGTTGTGAGTTTGTAGATAGGTGCTTTACTTCTATGGATATATGTAAAAATTCTAAGCCAACATTAAAAGGTATAAAAAGCGGACATGAAGTTAGATGTTTTAAATATTCTGAGTAAGGGATGATATTTCAATGGAGAATTATAAGTTAAGTAAAGAACCATTATTAGAAGTTAAAAATTTAAGATGTTATTTTAATGATAAAAAATTATCATTTAAAAAAAATAAAGAAGTAACTAAAGCTGTTGATGATATATCTTTTAAAATTAATAAAGGAGAAGTTTATGGGCTTGTAGGTGAATCGGGATGTGGAAAGTCTACAACTGGCAGAGCAATATTGAGTTTAGTACATAAAACAGGTGGCACCTTAAAGTTTGATGGAAATTTAATCTATGATGTAGAAAATAACTATAGTATAACAGATAAGAAAATGCAAAGTTTAAGAAAAGATATGCAAATGATATTTCAAGATCCATATTCTTCATTAGATCCATGTATGACTGTGGAAAATATAATTAAGCAAGGAATGCTAAAACATGGACTCTTAAAAAATAAAAATGAAATGAACGAAGTGTTACATATATTGAAATTGTGTGGATTAAGAAATGACTGTATTAATAAATATCCACATGAGTTTAGTGGTGGTGAAAGACAAAGAATAGGAATAGCAAGAGCCTTAGCTATTAATCCTAAATTTTTAGTTTGTGATGAGCCAACAGCTGCATTAGATGTATCTATACAAGCACAAATTATTATGCTTATGGATAAATTAAAAAAAGAAATGGGATTAACTTATCTATTTATATCGCATAATTTAAGTTTGGTTAGGTATTTTTGTGATAGGGTAGGGGTTATGTATCTTGGAAAAATAGTAGAAGAATGTAATGCAGAGGAATTATTTATTACACCAAAGCATCCTTATACTAAATGTTTAATTTCATCTATACCTAAAACCCATCCAACAGAAAAAAAAGAAAGAATAATATTAAAAAATGAATTGCCTAGTAGTAGTGATACTATAAATGGATGCAAGTTTCACACCAGATGTCCGTATGTGCAGCAAATATGTAAAAATAGTATTCCAAAATTAAAAGAAATAGAACCAGGGCATTTTGTAGCATGTCATAAAATTTTTAATTAGATTTATATTGAATCTAAAACAAAAATTTACATAATAAAACATATTATATATAATTAAAAGTAAAGTATTTATATATGGGGGCATTATATATGAATGAAGATACGAAATATAAAAAAATTATAGAAATTGTTAAAAATAAATTAACTTGTTCAGCACATAATTTGGATCATGTATTTAGAGTTTATAATATGTGTAGGTTACTTGCAGAATATGAGAAAAATGTTGATTTAGAGGTTTTAATTATAGCAGCATTATTACATGATATTGCAAGAGTAGAAGAGAGTAGTGATAAAACCGGGGAAATCGATCATGCTATTTTAGGTAGTGAAATTGCAGAAAATATATTAATAGATCTAAATTATGGGAAAGAAAAAATAGAAAAAATAAAGCATTGTATTGTTACACACAGGTTTAGAACAGGAAATGAGCCAAAAACAATAGAGGCTAAAATACTTTTTGATGCAGATAAACTTGATGTTATTGGAGCAAGTGGAATAGCTCGTACTTTTATGTTAGCAGGGCAATTTGGTCAAAGATTAATAGTAGATGAATCAATAGATGATTATTTAAAAATTAATACTGTTGAAAATGGAAGATTAAAAGAGGTTTCTAAACATACACCTTTTATTGAATATGAAGTAAAATTTAAAAAAATTCCTGATAAATTGTACACAAAGAAAGCAATAGAAATAGGTAAAGAAAGACTAAAATTTATGGATGAATATTTCAGTAAATTAAAGTCGGAGATTAAAGGTGTTGAATAAAAATAGTTTATTATACATTAAGTAAATTAAAATCTATTCAATTCATTTAAATATACAGTGATAAAATATAATGTTAAAGAAAGATATGGTGGGGGTATGAAATTTGTATAAAATATTGATAGTAGAGGATGATGTGATTTTAAACAATGGAATTAGTTTTAATTTTAAAATGGATGGATTTGAAGTATTTCCAGCTTTTACATTAGAAGAAACTAAGATTATTTTATATAAAGAAGATATTGATATTATTATATTAGATGTTAACTTACCAGATGGAAGTGGATTTGAATTTTGTAAGGAGATAAGAAAAACTTATTCTAATCCAATTATATTTTTAACAGCTTGTGATATGGAACTAGATGTTATAACAGGACTAAAAATTGGTGGTGATGATTATATTACAAAGCCCTTTAGTTTGAATATATTAAGGGAAAGAGTTTTAGCAGTTTTAAGAAGATATGGCAAAAGTAAAAGTATTATTTTAGATATATTAAAAAGTGGTGAATTTGAATTTGACTTTGATAATATGACTATATATAAAAATGGAGAAACAATAGATTTGCCACCAACAGAATATAAAATTTTAAAAAAATTAGTAACATCAAAAGGTGAGATTTTAACAAGACAAACATTATTAGAATCCATATGGGAAGATGATAGGTATATAGAAGAACATGCATTAACAGTAAATATTAATAGACTTAGAAGAAACATAGAAGATAATCCATCAAAGCCCAAATATATTAAAACTATTTATGGTGTAGGATATTGTTGGGGTGGTGAAGTGAATTGAAAAGTGTAAAATTACTCTTATTAGATAATTTATACAAAGTATTTATTATGATTATTTTAATTATAAGTAGTATTTTTCTTTTATGTACTAAATATAAATTAAAAAATGTTGTAGATGTAAATATAGATTTAAATGAATTATTAAATTATATTTTTATTATGAATAGTATATTTATATTTACTATTTTCATACTTATCACTGGATTTGTATATTTATTAAGGAATAAGGTTTTAAACTTTTCTAATAGAATGAGTGACATTATTGATAAAATTATATGTAATGAGGGAAATATTGTATTTGATACAGATAAGGAAACTTTACTTTCAAAACTTGAAAATAAATTAAAACAACTTGTTGATATAATAGAAACTGATAGAAAAAAATATTTTATGGAAAAAGATAGTATCAAATCTTTAATTTCAGATATTTCACATCAAATAAAAACTCCGATAGCTAATATATGTATGTACAATGATACATTAATTGAAAGAGAATTAGATGAAAATAATGAAAAACTATTTTTAAGTAATATGAGAAATCAAGTTTCAAAGCTCCAATGGTTAGTACAAGCCTTAATTAAAATGTCTAGACTTGAAAGTAATATAATTACGCTTAATAATAAAAATACTTTTTTAATGGATACGATAGCAGGTTCTTTAAAAGGAATTTATTTAAAGGCAGAAAATAAAAATATAAAACTTACAGTTAGCTGTCCACAAAAGCTCAAGTTATGCCATGATAGAAAATGGACCAGCGAAGCAATATTTAATGTTATTGAAAATGCAGTTAAATATACTGAAAATGGAGGAAAAATTCAGATTAAGGTAGATGAATGGCAACTATTTACCAAAATAGATATTACAGATACAGGTATTGGTATAGAAAATAAAGATATAAATAATATATTTAAAAGATTTTATAGAGGTAGAGAAGTAACTGAATTTGAAGGTGTAGGAATTGGATTATATTTAGCAAATGAAATAATAACAAAACAAGGTGGATATATTAAAGTAATTTCTAAAAAAGGTAAGGGTAGTACTTTCTCAATATTTTTAAAGAATTAAAAGTAGCAACATTTTTATTATGCTGCTTTTTTTTTATAGACATTCAAAACAAATCACAAATTTATTAACTTAAAAAAGTAACAATATTAAAATTGAAAATTAAAAAGTGTATAAATATGAATATCACTAAACTGTTACTTTTAGACTTTAGAATATCTCAATTCTGTGAGGTCTGTAGCAATATAGTAGTGATATTATAGTGCTAACAGGTATTTGAGAGGAGATAAAAGATATGGGTATATTAAAAGTAGAAAATTTAAAAAAGTATTATGGTAAAGATGAAAATTTAGTTAAGGCCTTAGATGGTGTTAGTTTAGAGATAGATAAGGGGGAGTTTGTTGCCATAGTAGGAACATCAGGCTCTGGAAAGAGTACATTATTGCATTTAATAGGGGGATTAGATAGGGCCAGTAAAGGTAAAGTTGTTATTGATAATAAAGAAATATTTTCAATGAATGATGATGAACTTACAATTTTTAGACGTAGAAATATAGGGTTTATATTTCAAAATTATAACCTTGTTCCAATTTTAAATGTATATGAAAATATAGTATTACCAATAGAACTTGATGGAGAAAAAGTTGATTCTAAATATGTTGATGAAATAATAGAAACTTTAGGATTAACAGATAAAATTAACAGGCTCCCTAACAATCTTTCAGGTGGTCAACAACAAAGGGTAGCTATTGCTAGATCATTAGTAACTAAACCATCTATTATACTAGCAGATGAACCAACAGGAAATTTAGACTCTAAAACAGAGCAAGAAGTACTAGGACTTTTGAAATTTACAAGCAATAAGTTTAATCAAACTATAATCATGATTACTCACAATGAACAAATAGCACAGATGGCAGATAGAATAATTAGAATTGAAGATGGAAAAATTGTTGTGAATAGGGGGTAGAAATTATGTTGCAAAATAATAATAGAAATTCTGTTAATAAATTGAGTAAAAAAAGCTTGAAAGCTAATAAGATGAGAAATGTATGCGTAATACTTGCAATAATATTAACTACCATATTAATAACAATTACTATATCAGGAGGTATAACATTTTATAAAACTAACAAGATTTATGATATAGTTTCTAATTATAATGTTAATTGTGATGGATATCTTAACATAAACCAAGAAAGTGAAAAAAAGTTAAATTCAGTAGATAATGTTGATAAGGTAGGAATTATTCAATTAGCTAGTGTTGAAGGGGTTAAAAATAAAGAATTATTAAATGAAAATATAGCTTTAGAGTCGGTGAAAAATAAAATTGCATTTGATATGATGGCTGTAGTTCCTATAGAAGGGTCTTACCCTAAAAAACCAGAGGAAGTTTTTGTTCCAACTTGGATATTAGAAGTTTTAGAGGTAGAGAAAAAAGTTGGAAAAAAAATAAATTTAGATGTTGAAATTAACGGTGAAGTTAAGACTATAGAGTGTGTTTTAAGTGGTTATTATGAGTCTTTAGTACCAAGGGGTTCAAATCAAACAAAAATTTTTGTGAGTAATGAATTTATAGAAAAGTATAATAGTGAGATAATAGATAAAAAAAATACTAAGGTAGCCTTTATTAATCTTAAAAATTTAAATGATGAATCTTCATTTAAGACAGCTAAAGATGAAATACAAAAGATAGGACAAAAAATAGGAGCGTTAAGTTATAAAGCAAACCCTAAATATGATAAAGAAGAAAATGGAGTGTTTCAATCAGACAACATGGAACAAGTCATAGCTATAAGTGTTGGATTATTAATAGTTATGATTACTGGATATTTAATAATATATAATATTTTTCATATATCTGTAGCTAGAGATATTAGATTTTATGGTCTTTTAAAAACAATTGGAACTACATCAAAACAACTAAAAAAAATAATACTAAAACAGGCAATTAAACTTTCTATTATAGGTATACCAATAGGACTTATTTTAGGATATATTGTGTCAATAATTATTGTTCCTATGGCACTTAAATTTACTATATTTGGTAATATAACTGTAGTTTCCCATAGCTTAAGTATGTTTTTAATATCAACAATTTTTTCATTAATAACTGTTTTAATAAGTTGTAATAAGCCAGCAAGAGTGGCAGGGAAAGTTTCACCGATTGAAGCAGTTAGATATGTAATTTCTGATAATAAATCAAAGAAAAAGGTTAAAAAGGGTGCCTATGGAGCTAAAATTCACAAGATGGCATGGAGCAATATTATAAAAAATAAGAAAAGAGTTATACTATCTATACTCTCAATTTCATTAAGTGCCTTAACTGTTATATTCACTGTAAATGCAACTATGGGGTTAGACCCTAAAAAGCATGCAAATGCTCAAATGACATCAGATATTTCAATTAAAAATCTTGTATATAATGGTATTCAGTCAGGAAAAGGATATGAACCTATAACAGAAGAATTTATAGAGAAAATTAAAGAGTTAGATATAGTAGAAAATGTAACACCTTATTACAGTGGAATTACACCGGAACAGGATGGAACAATAATTATGTTTTGGAGTAAAATTAAAATTGATGAAAATTTTAAAAAAGAACTGCAAGGTTATGGTGACCCTAATAAAAAATATACAGGTTTTTCTATTGATCAAAGAGAGGAAAATACAATATATACAAGTGTTAGAGCTTTAAAAGCTGATATTGTAGATAAAGAAGTAGAAACATTAAAGTTAATTGATGGAACTATAGATAAGGAAAAATTTAAAAAGGGAAATTATATTATCTTTTATCCTACATCAGAAAAAGATAATTCTGTAAAAGCTGGAGATGCTTTACCTTTAACTTTTCAAATACGAGATGAAAATGGAATTTTTAAAGAAGTTAAAAAAGATTTTAAAGTTATGGCTGTTGTTTCACATCAAGATGGTGAATTTGCATCAAATAATTTAGAATTTTTAAATATAGAAGAAAATGCATTTAAAGAAATATTTCCCAATTATAAAAATTATGTAGATTGTCTTAATATTAAATTAAAAGATGGAACTGATTTAAAAAATGCAGACAAAGTTATATCAAAACTTATCATTGAATCTGGCAATAGTTCTTTAAAATTAAGTTCCAAAAATTTTTTTATAGAAGGTCTAAAAAGTATTAAAGTAACATTTTTAGCAATTGGAGCTATTATTTCAGGAATTCTAGGTTTAATAGGAATTATAAATGTAATGAATACAGTTCTAACAGGTATTTTTTCAAGAAGAGTAGAATTTGCTATGCTTGAATCTATTGGTATGACAAAAAAGCAGCTTAAAAAGATGATATTATTTGAAGGTCTATATTATATAGTATTATCATCATTACTCATAATACCATTAGGAATTGCTGTGTCATATGTAGCACCAATGATGTTACCGATTTATGGAGGATTAAATATTTCTATATGTATAATATCGATTTTAGTAGCTATAATAAGTATAGCCATATTAATAATGATAATTCCAATTATCGGATATAAATTAGTAAGTAGAGAAAGTATAGTAGAAAGACTTAACTTCGTAGAATAGAATAAAATTAATTTTAGAGGTGTAATATAGAAATAACGCCTCTAATTTTTATTGAAAATATTTCAATTTTAAAAATAGTGTTAAATTTAAGTTTTTAGGAAAGTATAAATTGAAAATTTCGTTAAAAACTTATATTATAAAGCATATAAAGTTTTACAAAGGAGTATCATTATGAAAAAAATATATTTATCACATCTTTTAGAGGATAAAGATATGGAGAAAGTTTTGAAAAATTATCCTATTGGTATAGAAATAATAGAGTTTGGCATTGGTCAATCATTAGACTGTAAAGAAGAAAGTTTAAAAAACTATAAGGAAAGATTAAATAAAATAATAGAAAAGCCATCACTTTCAGTACATGGACCTTTCTTAGATTTATGCCCTGCAAGCTTTGATAGTTTAATAAAAGATGCTACTATGAAAAGGTTTGAAAGTTCCTATTGGATGGCAAAAGAAATAGGTGCAGAACGTATAATTTTTCATACGTGCTTTAATAAAATGGTATACTTTAAGAGCTCTTGGGAATATAATTCTAAAATATTTTGGAAAGAATTTTTATCTAATAAAGATGATTCAATAAAAATACATATAGAAAATGAATATGATAGTGATTATGAGCATATTGTAAATCTTATAGATGGAGTAAATCATCCTGCATTTTCAGTATGTCTTGATATAGGTCACGCAAACTATTGTTCTAAAATACCATTAGAAGATTGGATAAAAGGGCTTGGAAAAAGAATTGGTCATGTACATTTACATAATAATTATGGAATAAAAGATAATCATAATGGAATTTTAAATGGGGACATTTCTATCTTAGATGTCCTAAACAAAATTAATGAAACGTCTAAAGATGCAACATGGACCTTAGAGGTTGGCAAATATGATGAAATAATTAGTTCGTTAGAATGGTTAAAAGAAAATAAATTTTTATAAAAACTTTATATATTTAAATTATATTATAAAAAATCCTCCTTTGGTTGATAAGTAGTTGGTTTTTATACCAATACTTAAAATACAAAGGAGGATTTTTTATATAAATTACTATGTTTTATTACAAATATGGAGTAATAAAATAGTGTTGTATTAAAGCTAACATTAAATTAAAGATTAATATTAAAGAAATAATAATTATATGACGTTTTTTATGCATTACTACAATAGCTATATATTCTCTAATTAATGCATTTGGCAAGAAATAAAGTGCTGTTTTAGAACCAATTCCTTGGCTTTTTAAACCAGCCATTTTTGCATACAGAGCAGCACGAAATAAATGAAAATTATTTGTTATAAATATGCTGTTGTATTTATTACTTAAATTATCCATTATGTTTTTTGAATATGTCATATTTTCAAAGGTAGTAGTTGATTTATCTTCTAAGATTGTATCTTCAAATGGAATACCTTTTTCAACTGCATATTTTTGCATAGCTAAGGATTCTGAAATTTTTTCATCATTTCCTTGTCCGCCAGAAAAAATAATTTTTGGAGGAGTTGTAACAATACTTTGCTTATTATAAAATTCAATTGCTCTATTAATGCGACTTGCCAATAGAGGTGGAACCTTATCTCCAATTAATCCACTACCTAAAACAATAATAAAATCTTGATTTAATTTTGGATGATTAAATTGATATAGAAATGATATCATCAAAAAATTAAAAACATCAAAGAAATAATATAATGAAATTATAATAAAACTACTTAAGAAAATATTTATTTCTTGAGAAAATAAATTTGTTGATAAAATAAAGGAGCCAATAAGGAATAATATTAATCCAATAGCTATAAATAAAGTTAATAAATTAGAAAAACGTTTTCCCTCACGATTTATAAGAATTTTAGTATTTATGAATAAGCCTACTATTAATGCATGAATACCAAATATAGGAATCAACAATAAGAAAAAAATAAAAATAAGGGCTATAATAATTAAAAAACGATTTTGTGTTGAAAATGCAGCATATATAGATGTTATTATAGCTGAAAATAAAAATATATTAAATAATAATCCATTAATTAACTTTCTTGAATCAAGCAGATAAGATGTTAAAAAAATTATAAATGTAAATAACGTTAAGCCTAATAGAAAAAACATGTTGTAACCTCCATATGATTTTAAGTTGAGTTTTATTTAAAATTCATTCAATATATATTTTATCCTAAAAAGTATAAATATTATATGTTTTTTAATAGCACTTAATTATACATCAGAAATTTTAAACAGTGAAAATATGCTAAAAGTATATAAAGTTGTAAAATTAAGTTTTTTACTTTTGATATAGGTTAAAAATAAAGCTTATTTCATTATATGATAGTATAATGAATGTGTATAGTAAAAACTAAAAGCATATAGGGAAGAGAGTTTTATAAGATTATATATTAAGTGAGAGGAGTATTGAACAAATGATAATAGTTGATATACCAGGTTATAAAAGTATTGGAATAAAAAATGTTGTCTTTGATTTTAATGGGACCATTGCAGAAGATGGTGTATTAATTGAAGACGTAAAAGAAAAAATCAAAGAATTATCATATAAAGATGTTAATATATTTGTTGTTACAGCAGATACTTATGGTACTGTAGAAAAGCAATGTATGGAACTTCCTGTTAAAGTAAAAATTTTTAATAAGGATAATGCATGTGAAGATAAAAAGAAAATAGTTCAAAAGCTTGGTAGCGATAGTACTGTAGCAATTGGCAATGGGAAAAATGACATAGAAATGTTTAAAAACAGTATAATGTCTATAGCTATAATTGGAAAAGAAGGATGTTTTACTAAAGCTGTTTTTCAAGCTGATATTGTAGTAAATAATATAGTTGATGCAATAGATTTAATATTAAAGAAAAATAGGGTAAAAGCTACATTAAGAACATAATATCTTTTAAAGAAAAAGAGGGGAGATTTTAGTGGAAAAATACATAACATTCATAAAAAATGCTTGGGAAAATTTTATATATGATGATATTATCAATGAACAAGTAAGAAATGAAATATTAGAATCATGGATTAGATGTAAAAAATATAATGTTAATCCTATGGGTGGAAAAGGTAAAAATAAGCATAGTAATATTAAAGAGCTTATAGATAAAAATAGGGAATTAATAAAAATAGCTAAGCCAGTTATGGAAAGTGTATATAAAATAGTTGAAGGGTCAAGTTTTGCTATGATTTTAGCAGATAAAGATGGTTATATACTTGAGGTTATTGGTGATGAAGATATAATGGATAGGGTAAATGAATTAAATTTTTTAAAAGGGGAATTATGGAGTGAAGAAGAGGTTGGGACTAATGCAATAGGAACTGCTCTTTATTTAAAAAAACCAATACAAACAATAGGAGCAGAACATTTTGGTATAAGTCAACATTCTTGGACATGCTCTGCATCACCTATATACGATGAAGATAAAAAGATAATAGGATGTATAAATATGTCTGGAAATTATTATGATGCACATTCACACACTTTAGGAATAGTGACATCTGCAGCAGAATCAATACAAAAACAATTTGCTTTAAGTAGGTCATATAACCTTTTGAATGTAACCTTTAATTCCATATCAGATGGAATGATAGTCATTGATTCAGATAGTAATATTAAGAGAATAAATGGTAGAGCGTTAGAGGTATTAAACTTAACTTTAGATGATGTTATGAATTTAGATATTAAAAGTTTAATTACTAATATTGATTTTAAAGCATTATTAAAAGGTGATAAAAAAGAAATTTATAATATTGAGAGTGATTTTAAAATAAAAAATGACAAAATAAAATGTATTGTTAATGCAGTTCCAATGAATGTAAATAATAAAAATATTGGTATGGTAATAACTTTTAAAGAAACAAAACATATACATAAATTAGTTAGTAAACTAGCAGGATTTAAAGCTAGCTATACCTTTGATGATATAATAACAGAAAATAAGAATATGAAAAATATGATATTATTAGCGAAAAAATCTGCTAAAAGTGATTGTAATGTATTAATAGAAGGGGAAAGTGGAACAGGAAAAGAACTTATAGCGCAATCTATACATAATTATAGTGATAGAAGAAATAAACCGTTTGTAGCTGTAAATTGTGCATCTATACCAAGAGAATTAGTAGAAAGTGAACTTTTTGGTTATGAAAAAGGGGCATTTACGGGAGCAGCTAAAGAAGGGCATGCAGGAAAATTTGAATTGGCAGATGGAGGAACAATATTTTTAGATGAAATAGGTGAATTACCGCTAGATATGCAGAGTAAACTTTTAAGGGTTTTAGATAATGGAAAAATAATTAGAGTGGGAGGAACTTTTGAAAAGCAATTAGATGTAAGGGTAATAGGTGCAACAAATAGAATATTAAAAAAAGAAGTAAATAGAAAAAATTTTAGAAATGATCTTTATTATAGACTAAGTGTTATGAATATTAAAACAATACCGTTAAGGCAACGAAAGGAAGACATAGGATTGTTAGTTAATTATTTTACAAAAAAATTATCTATAAAAAAAGGAACAGAAGTTAAAAAAATTAATAAGGATTATGTGGAAAAGTTAAAAGATAACTATTGGGAAGGTAATGTTAGAGAATTAAGAAATGTTGTAGAACGTGACTTTTATTTAAGTGAAAAAAATATATTAGTTTCTTATGAGGTAGAAAATACATGTAAAAAAGAGGAGAAAATATTTGAAAATGTAATTGATATTAAAACATTAGAAAAAGAAGCTATAGAAAAAGCTATAATACAAAGTAATGGGAATATGGTTCAAGCGGCAATTTTATTACAGATAGGACGATCTACACTTTATAGAAAAGTAAAGAAATATAATATTGCTTATAAAATTTAAAGTGTATCAAAATGAGAAAAGTAGATATATGTATCAAAATGAAACAATTACTCTTGTTTCATTTTGATACATTTTTTATTTTACACTCATAATTAAATATATAGTCTATTGTAGAAAATATGTAAGAAAGACTAATTTAAAAATTAACAAAATAAAGAATTTAAATAGTTGGCATAATTATTGCTTTATTTAATTGTGAATAGTTTAACTAATAAAATTTAGGAGGAATATTATGAAAGCAGCATTATGGTATAAGAAAAATGACGTTAGAGTTGAGGAAATAGAAGAACCTAAAGTTGTAAAGGGAAGTGTGAAAGTAAAAGTTAAGTGGTGTGGTATATGTGGTTCTGATTTACATGAGTATTTAGGAGGACCGATTTTTATACCAGTAGGTCAGCCACATCCTTTAAGTGGCACTACTGCACCTGTTGTATTAGGACATGAAATTTCTGGAGAAGTAGTTGATATTGGTGAAGGTGTTTCTAATTTAAAAGTTGGAGATAGGGTAATTGTTGAACCAATAGTAGCATGTGGAAAATGTCCAGCTTGTTTAGAAGGAAAATATAATTTATGTTCATCTTTAGGATTCCATGGACTTTGTGGAAGTGGTGGTGGATTTGCTGATTATACTGTATTTCCACAAGAATTTATACACAAGATACCAGAAGGCATGAGTTATGAACAAGCAGCACTTGTTGAACCTATGGCCGTTGCACTACATTCTATAAGGGTAGCTAATTTTAAAATAGGTGATACAGCATTAGTTTTAGGATCAGGACCTATTGGACTAGCTACAATTGAATGTTTAAAAGCAGCTGGTGCTAAACTTGTTATAGTTTTACAAAGAAAATCAATAAGACAAGAATATGCTAAAAGAGCGGGTGCAGATTTTGTTTTAGATCCAAATGAAGTTGATATAGCATCAGAAGTTAAAAAACTTACAAATGGAGTAGGAGTAGATGCTGCATTTGAAACTACAGGAGCAAAAATAGGTTTTGATACAGGTGTTAATAGCTTAAAATTTGAAGGGACTATGGTAGTTACAAGCATATGGGAAGATGGATTAAATTTCAATCCAAACGTTTTAGTTTTCACAGAGAAAAAAATTGTTGGTACATTAGCTTATAGACATGAATTTGAAGCAACTATGGCTCAAATGAATGATGGAAGGATAAAGGCAGATGGATATATAACAAAGAAAATTCACTTAGATGATATTGTTAAAGAAGGATTTGGTACATTAACAGGTCCAGATAAGAAGAAGCACGTTAAGATATTAGTAACACCAGATAAATCACTTTTATAAAAATTACTATAGAAATATAGGGATGCAATCTATAACTTAAATTTATACATCAAATTTTTGTTATCAGTTGAGAAAAATAAGTACAAATATAGTTAGTTAAGAATTAAGAATTAAAAATTGTTGATGAAACTGTGCATCAGTTTCTTAAAGTTAAAAATACATTGAGAATTACTAGGAGCAAAGTGAGTAGTAATAACCACAACTGTTCACTATTAACTCTTAACTAAAATAATCTGTTAGTTATTAAAAAAATATTGATTTGAGTTTTCTCATTTGATAAATGAATAAGTTTAAGATTTAATTAGGAACCCTATATAGGGTTCCAAGTTGACTTTTAAAATTATCCATTCCAAAACTTGGATACCTAAAATAGTGAGACATGCTCAGAATCACTTAGAATTTAACACTGCATCTTGTATGAAAATATTTTAAGGTTATTGAATAAATTTAAGT